>CALVZD010000017.1 GCA_944372435.1 uncultured Clostridia bacterium
TGAAAAAACTGAACCCGGAAATTGCAAAAATATCAAAAAAACTAGCTTTTTGCCTAGTTTTGTTCATTTTTTAAGGTTTTTTTTGTTAATTTTTGTTCTGCGCGCGCAAGGCTCGAGCAGGAACGGCTCGAGCGAGCCTCCGAACGGAGGCCAAATTTTGCGGAGCAAAATTTTCTTGCGCGCGCGGCGTGTCAGCGGCTATTTCATGATCACAATGCTAATCGCGTCGGTTTTGGTGTGCGAGATCGACACTTCAATCTCGGACAGGTTTTGCTTTTTGAAAGCCTCCTCCGCCCCGCCGTGCAAGCAAATTTTAGGCCTGCCATTTTCTTCATGCAACAGCTCGACGTCGCGCATATCACCACCGCCGAGCGCTTTGATTGCAGCCTCCTTTGCCGTCCAAATCGAACCGAGGTGTTGCGCAGCCGAATGTTTTTTCAGCCAGTCAAGCTCGCCTTTTGTTGCAATGCGCTTGACAAGCGCAAGAGTCAGCCTTTCCAGCTTTTCAATATCAATCCCAACTTTCATCTTTCACCCTCCCAAGTGCGCTGACGATTGTGTCGCTCGAAAAACCCTTTGATGCCAAGTGTGCATATGCCTTGGCTTTGAGTTTTGGATCCAGCGTTTTGCCGTTTAAGTATTTTTTTAAAAGAAAAAAGGCGCGGTCTTTTTCTTCATCTTCATCGATGAGCTCGGAAAGTTTTTGATCGACAATTTCGCTTGCAACGCCTTTTGAAAAAAGCTCAAATTTCAGCTTTCTGGCTCCCTTTTTGTGCGAGTATGAGCGAATGTAACTCTCCGCAAACGCCTCGTCGTTTAAAAAGCCATACTCCATCAATTTTTGAATGGCGCTGTCGATGCTTTCAGGAAGAAAACCCTTTTCTTTCAAATATTGGCGCAGCTGTTTTTCGGTGCGGAGCGATTTTTCAAGATAAGCAAGACTGCGCGAAAAGCAGGAAAGCTTGCCGTTTTCAAGCCGAATTTCGCGCCACTCGTCCTCTTCGAGCTCTTGAAAAGTTTTAAGTTTGAACTTTACCAAAATTTCCGCTTCTAACGTGCAGGAAAACTGCCCGTCGATATAGATCGAATATCTGTCGCCTTTGCCTATTTTTTTTATTTCAGTTATCGTCATGTTTCACCTTTGAACAAGTCAGAGGTCGTTTGCGTGTATGCCCTGACAAGTCCGCCTGCGCCAAGCTTGACACCGCCAAAATACCTGACAACTATCACCGCAACATCTGAAAGCTTTTTCTTTTGCAAAACAGAAAGGATGGCATAGCCAGCTGTTCGAGTTGGCTCGCCGTCATCTGAAAACTTTTCACGAAGCGGATTTGAAAGAAGATAGCCATAGCAGATGTGCGTTGCTTTTTTGTGTTCGGCGCGCAGCTTTTCCAGCGCGTCGAGAATTTCGTTTTCGTTGGTATTTTCAAGCAAAAAGCCCAAAAATTTCGATTTTTTTATGATAATTTCGTTATTTTTTGAAAATTTCATACAATTTCCAATTTAATAAAGTTTTTCTTGCCCTTTTTGAGCAGGCCAGATTTTTGCAAAATCAGCATCGGATCTGAAACTTTTTCGCCGTCGAAGGTCACTCCTCCGCCAGCGATAAGTCGCCTTGCTTCGCCCTTGGAGGAGCAGAGTTTTGCTTCAACAAGCGCAGAGCAAATGTCAGTGCCTTTTTTTATTTCGATAACAGGTGCGTCGTCTCCCCCATGCGAGAACAGGTTTTCACTCATGCGTTTTGCCTCGTCTGCATCCGCCTGACCGCGCACAAATTTTGTGATCTCATAAGACAAACGCTTTTTTGCTGAAACGATGTCGGTTTGGATCATGCTTTTAACTTCCGGCATTGGAATGTCGGTGAAGAGCGCATACATCATCTCAACACACGCGTCCGGCGTTTGGTAGATGCCCTGATAAAAGTCATATGCACTGATTTTGTCGCGATCCAGCCAAATTGCGCCGCGCTCAGTTTTGCCCATTTTGACGCCAGCAGGTGTGATCAAAAGCGGATTGGTTGCGCCAATAAGCGAAATATCGGTGCCGTTTGCAAAATTGAGCTTGCGTTGAAGATCGACGCCTGCCACGATGTTCCCCCACTGATCAGCGCCGCCATATTGCAGCGTGCAGCCATAGGCGCGGTTGAGGTGGACGAAATCATATGCCTGCATGAGCATATATCCCATCTCGAAAAAGGTCAAGCCGCCCTCGGCGAGACGCTTTGAATAAAGGTCTTTTGCAAGCATTTGGTTGACATTGAAATGCACGCCGATGTCGCGAAGAAAGTCAATGTAGTCATATCCTTTAAACCAGTCGGCGTTGTTGACAATGATCGCAGGGTTTTCGCCTTCAAAATCCAAAAAAATCGACAGGCTTTTTTTGATGCTTTCTATATTTTTTTCGATGGTTTTTTTGTCGAGCATGGCGCGCATCTCGTTTTTGCCACTAGGATCTCCAACGCTCGCAGTTGCGCCGCCCATCAAAACTATCACCTTGTGCCCTGCTTTTTGAAAGCGCCTGAGAATGCAAAATGGTATGCAGTGACCGATGTGCAAACTGTCCATCGACGGATCGGTGCCTTCATACAATGTGATCGGCTCGCCACTTTCAAGGCGTTTTTTCAAAAACTCTTCGTCGGTGCACTGATATAAAAGGCCGCGCTCCTTTAAAGTTTTAAACAAGTTTTTGTCAGTCATGGTTCCTCCTAAACGCCTCTCACTTTTCTTTTAATAAAGGCGTTTTTTGCCGAATTTATTTGGCTTCATGTTAGCAAATCGGATTTTTTTTGTCAAGCAATTTTGGAAAGCTGCGAGCGCAAGCGAGACACTTGGCATTTTGCCAAGTGAAAAATTTGAGCGCGCTCAAATTTTGGCTTTCCAAAAGTGGTTTTTAGAGCTGTTTTATCGCAGAAGAGCCGGCATATTTTGCCTTTTTGCCGAGGGCCTCCTCTATTCGAAGCAGCTGGTTGTATTTTGCCACGCGATCGGTGCGCGATGGCGCGCCGGTTTTGATGAGTCCGCAATCGAGTGCAACGCTGAGGTCAGCGATCGTGACATCCTCGGTTTCACCGCTTCGGTGAGAGGCTATCGCTGTCATGCCATTTTTTTGAGCAAGTTTGATCGCATCGATCGTTTCAGAAAGCGTGCCAATTTGGTTGACTTTGATGAGGATTGAGTTTGCGCAATTTTGCTCGATGCCTTTTTTAAGTCTTTGCGTGTTTGTGACAAAAAGGTCATCGCCGACGAGTTGAACTTTTGAGCCGAGAGTTTTTGTCAGCTTTGCCCAGCCTTTCCAGTCCTCCTCCGAAAGACCGTCTTCGATCGAAATGATCGGATATTTTTTGATCAGCTTTTTATAATATGAAATCAGCTCGTCGGTTGAAAAGAGCTGGCCGGTTTTCCAAAAATAATAACTGCCTTTTTTGCCTATTTTTTCCGCCTCGTCATACATTTCGGTTGCCGCGACATCGAGAGCGATGAAGATATCCTTGCCAGGTTTGTAGCCAGCCTGCTTGATCGCTTCGACGATATAGACAAGCCCATCCTCATCCGACTTCAAGTTTGGGGCAAAGCCGCCCTCGTCGCCCACAGATGTAGCAAAACCAGCTTTCTTTAAAACCGACTTTAACGCATGGAACACCTCGGCTCCCATCCTGAGTGCTTCGGCAAAACTGCTTGCGCCGATCGGCATGATCATAAACTCCTGACAATTTACGCTGTTGTCAGCATGCTTTCCGCCGTTCAAGATGTTCATCATAGGAACCGGCAGCGTCACGCCTGAGCCAAGATATCTGTAAAGTGGAACGCCTTTTGACGCGCTTGCCGCTTTTGCCACTGCGAGCGACACGCCCAAAATCGCATTTGCGCCAAGTTTGCCTTTGTTTGCGGTGCCGTCGAGAGCTATCATAGCTTGATCGATCGCCTTTTGATCGAAGGCATTTTGACCCGTAAGCAATTTTTTGATTTTGGTGTTGACGTTGCTAACCGCAGAGAGCACGCCTTTGCCGTTGTAATACGCTGCATCACCGTCGCGCAGCTCCACCGCTTCAAAAGCGCCAGTTGAAGCGCCTGACGGAACAGAAGCCCTGCCAAACGCGCCGGACTGCAAAGTCACATCAACTTCAACGGTCGGATTTCCACGAGAGTCCAAAATTTGCCTTGCATGGATTGTTTTGATAAGATCCTTTTTCATTTTTTCTCCTTTCACCGCGGCAAGAGAGCGCTCGCGCGTGCGCGAGCCAGAGGCCGAGGCGGCCTCCAAAATTTTGGGACAAAATTTTGCTCTCTTGCCGCGCAGATATATTTTAGCAACATTTGGCGTTTTTTCAAAATATCTGCTTGCTTTTTTTTGACAAATGTGCTAACTTTTTTTTGATGATCATAAGAAGAAGTTGGTATGAGCTTTTAAAAGGCGAAACCGAAAAACAATATTTTAAAAATCTGCAAAATTTTTTGTCGGAGGAAAGAGCCCACCGCACAATCTACCCCTCTGATGAAAATGTTTTTAGCGCGCTCAACTTTGTGCCCTATGAAAAAGTGAAGGTCGTGATCATCGGTCAGGACCCCTATCACGAGCCTGGGCAGGCGCATGGGCTTGCCTTTTCGGTGCAAGATCCAACACCGCTGCCTCCGTCGCTCGTCAACATTTACAAAGAAATCGAGGACGATTTGGAGATAAAATGCTATAAGTCTGGCGACCTTTCGCGCTGGGCAAAACAAGGCGTGCTGCTGCTGAACACAACTTTGACTGTGAGGAAAGGCGCTGCCATGAGCCATCAAGGAAAAGGCTGGGAAGAATTTACTGCCAAAATCATCGAGCTGCTCTCGAGGCGTGCTCAACCGCTCGTGTTTATGCTTTGGGGCTCGCACGCGAGGCAATTTGAAAGCCAAATTTCTGCTCAGCACTTGGTGCTGACTGCGCCTCATCCGAGCCCACTTTCCGCCTATCGAGGATTTTTTGGCTGCAAGCACTTTTCAAAATGCAACAAATTTTTGATTGAACACAACATGACTCCTATCGATTGGCACTAAAAAAACCTCTCTAAAACAAGAGAGGTTTTTGCTAACAAGCTCAAATTTTAACAATTTCAGAAGCTTAACATCAATAATTCACTTCGATAAGCCCAAACTTTTCGTCGCGACGACGATAGAGAATGTTGACTTTGCCGCTTTCTGCGTTCAAGAACACGAAAAACTCGTGGCCGAGGCGCTCGATGAAATCCTTGGCGTCCTCGACAGTGATTGGGTCGAGGTTGAAGGTTTTCTTTTTGAAGATGTCTGGCAGTTTTTCCTCTGGCTCCTCAGTCAAAAACTCGAATGCAAGCGGCTCTTTCACGCGGTTTTTTGCAAGTTTTTTGTCCTTGCGGCGCACAATCTGCCTTTCGATTTTTGGAAGAGCAAGGTCGATATTGGAATACATTTCGTCGCTTGACACCTCGCTGCGATAAAGCACGCCTTTGTTCACGATTGTCAGCTCAAGCTTTTTCTGCTTGTTCTGCTCGCTGCAAAGCACTTTGACTTTGGCGTCCTCACCAAAATATTTGGAAAGCCTTTCGATTTTTTCTGTGATTATGTTTTTAAGTTTGTTTGAAATTTTGTAATTTCTCTCTAAAAATTCGATTTTCATATAAAACCTCCTACTCTATTTTAGCAAAATGGCAAAAGTTTTCAAAACACTTTTAGGCTTTTTCTGAGACAAATGTCAGATTTTTGCCGTCAAAATCGATGATAATATCGCCACTGTCAGAAAGCTCGCCGAGCAAGATCTTTTCGGCAATTCTGTCCTCGACTTCCTGCTGCAAAAAGCGTTTGAGTGGACGGGCGCCATACTCTGAATTTGAGCCCTTTTGCACTATAAAATCGAGAGCCTCTTCGGTCATTTTGAGCGACAGATTTTTCTCTTGCAAGCGTTTGTTGATGTTTGCAAGCAAGATCTTTGCGATTTTGACAAGTTGAGGCTGAGTGAGCGGCTCAAACACGCAAATCACATCGATACGGTTGATAAATTCTGGTTTGAAACGCTCTTTGAGCGAGTGCATATAGATCTCTTTGTTTGAAATGCCTTCCTCATCGTCGCCAAAGCCGAGTTTTTTGTTGTGGCGAACTTCGCTTGCGCCGACATTTGAGGTCATGATGATGACGGTGTTTTTGAAGCTAACCGTTCTGCCCTGCCCATCGGTCAAGCGGCCATCATCCAAAATTTGCAGCAGCGCGTTGAAGATGTCAGGGTGCGCTTTTTCGATCTCGTCGAACAGCACGACTGAGTAAGGTCTTCTTCTGACAGCCTCGGTCAGCTGCCCGCCTTCATCATAGCCGACATATCCAGGAGGCGCGCCGATAAGCTTGGAAACAGAGTGCGATTCCATATACTCCGACATATCGATTCGGATAATGTTGTTTTCGTCGTCGAAAAGCGCCTCGGCGATCGCTTTTGAAAGCTCGGTTTTGCCGACTCCGGTTGGGCCTAAGAACAGGAACGAGCCGATTGGGCGGCGAGAGTCTTGCAAGCCGACTCTGGAACGCCTGATCGCTTTTGAAATCGCCTCAACGGCCTCATCCTGCCCGACAACTCGTTTGTGCAAAATCTCCTCCAAATGGATGAGCTTTTCTTTTTCGCTTTCGGTGATTCGAGTGACAGGGATGCCCGTCCATTTTGCGACAACTGCCGCAATTTCGTTCGCACCGATCTGGCCGCTTGAAGAGTTTTTGCCTCCGCCTTTTGACCGCTTCTTTTTGAGCTGATCTTCAAGCTTTATGATCTCGGATTGAAGCGTTGCTGCCTTTTCATAATTTCTTTGAAGTGAAGCCTCATCGCGCGAAGAAGAAAGTTGCGCAATTTTGTTTTCAAGGTCTTTTATCGGCTGAGGTTTGACAGAAAAGTTGACTTTCGCCCTGCTGCACGCCTCGTCGATAAGGTCGATCGCCTTGTCTGGCAAGCTGCGATCCATGATGTATCTGTCTGAAAGCACCGCAGCGGCCTTTATCGCCTCGTCGCTGATTTTGATTTTGTGGAAGGCCTCATAGGAGTCTTTGAGCCCCTTTAAGATCAAAATTGTGTCTTCAACCGATGGTGGAGCGACCATGATCGGCTGAAATCTTCTCTCAAGCGCCTTGTCTTTTTCGATAAATTTGCGATATTCGTCGGTGGTGGTTGCGCCAATCGTTTGCAGCTCGCCGCGCGCAAGATATGGTTTGAGCATGTCGGCTGGGCTGGTTTCGCCCTCTTTTGAGCCGGCTTGCGCAAGAGTGTGAATTTCATCGATAAAGACGATGATGTTTTTGCTGGAAATTATCGTTTCGATCGCGTCTTTGAGTTTTTCTTCCATGCTGCCGCGATATTTGGTGCCTGCCATAAGGCCGCCTATTTCGAGGCTGAAGATAACTTTGTCTTTCAAAAGGTCCGGCACATTTCCCGACACGATCGCCTGTGCAAGGCCTTCGACAATCGCGGTTTTGCCCACGCCTGCTTCACCGATCAGCACTGGGTTGTTTTTGGTTTTGCGGCACAAAATTTCGATAACTCTTTCAATTTCGTTCTCTCTGCCGATGACAGGGTCGAGCTTTTGCTCCTTAGCTTTTAGAGTTATGTCGCTGCCCATGTCGAGCAGTTTTTTTGGAAGAGTGCTTTTTGCCTGAGACTCTTTGCCCTCCTCTTTTGGCGAAGCTTGGCTGAGGAGCAACGAGACTTTTTGATAGAGCCTTGACACCTCGATGCCATAGTGATTTGACAAAAGCTTGACCGCAACAGAGCCTTCGCTTGACAAAAGTGCAAGCAAAAGATGCTCGGTTCCAAGAAAGCTGTGGTTATATTCCAGCGCGATCTGTTGAGCGACCCTGAACAGGTCTTTGACGCGTGGCGAAAGTTCAACTCTGCCCGAGGTGAAAAGCACCTCTTCGTCAGAGTTTTCGTTGAAAAGCTCAAAAAGGTCTTCCTCGGTCACCCCTTCATCAGCGAGAGCTTTGGAGGCAAGGCAATCTTTGACCGATGCGATGCCATAAAGTATGTGCTCCGTGCCGACAACATCGCTGCCAAATCTGAGAGCGATGCGGCTGGCATTTTTGATCACCTTTTCAATGTTGTCTGAAAAATAATTAGATCCGATGTTCATGTTTTCCTCCCAATTTCTACGAGATTTTTTACTCTCTTTGCAATATACTCGCTTCTGACCTTGTTTTCCTCTTTCTCTCGCGAAAAAACTCGAATTTCATGCAAATTTGCCGAAGCGCCGTGATAGTAAAGCTTCATAAACATTTCGACATCTTTGATTTTGACTATGCCAAGCTCGTGACCAAATCGAACGAGCGACAAAAGCCTTATCATCTCCTTTTCAGAGAGCAGATAGCTGTTTTGCAAAATTGCGAGCGCGCGAAAAACCTCGTCGCAGATCATGTCATGATTTTCGTCAAAAAGCTGGGCTCTTAAACTTGTCTCTTCCTTGTAAATGTTGAAAAAGAAGTCGCTGACGCGGTCGAGAATATCCTCCTCAGAGCAGGCGAACATCCCTTGATTTGAAATTTGATAAATGCTGCCGAGAGCCTCACTGCCCTCGCCGTAGATCCCACGAAAGGTCAGGTTGAAATCAGCCGCCTGACGAATCAGCTCGCTGATCCTTCCGCTGCGCTCTATTGCCGGCAAAAACACCATGACGGAGGCGCGCATCGCGTTGCCAAGATTTGACGGCGAAGAGGTGAGAAAGCCAAACTCTTCGTCAAAAGCGATGACAAAACTTTTGCAGATCTTTTCGTCCATCGCAAGCAGGTTCGAATACGCCTCTTGCAGGCTGAACCCTGGGCAGACCGACTGTTCACGGAGGTGATCCTCTTCAAAGATCATAAAGATCAAACTTTCGTCCTCGTTTGTTGCAACGAGCGAGATATCCTTGTTTTCAATCAGCTCCTTGCTGATGACATGACGCTCGAGCAGCGCCTTGCAGCGTGATAGCGGCATAGACGCAAGCGGCATAATCGTGTAATCGCCCGACGCCAAAAGCAGCGCCGACATCGAGTCTGTGAGATAGTCAATTTGCTCTCTTTTCAGCTCTGACGGCAAAAAACTCATGCCGGAGATGTTGCGGGCAAAGCGGATGCGAGAGGAAATTGCAACGCTGTCGAAATTTGTCATGGCTTTTCCCTCGTCACATGGCCTGTGTGAACTTTTCCGCCAAAAAGCTGCCGAACGCGCTGGGTGAGCTTGTCGATTTCGCGATAGCAGTGCTCACAGCCAACAAAGCCGGTTTTGGCAATTTCGGTAAAAGTTCTTCCGCAATGAGAACAAAAGTCTTTCAATTTTCCTCCTTTTCAATCCCCTTCATGGTCAGTGAAATGCGCTTTTTTGCAAGGTCGACAGATAGCACTTTGACCTCGACACGCTGGCCGACTTTTAGCACCTCCGACGGATGTTTGATGAAGCTGTCAGAGATTTGAGATATATGCACAAGCCCATCCTGATGCACACCGATATCGACAAACGCACCAAAATCGACGACATTTCGCACCGTGCCGGAAAGCACCATGCCCTCTTTCAAATCCTCCATTGTGATGACATCTGACCTGAGCTCAGGCTTTGGCATGCTTTCGCGGATGTCTCTGCCTGGTTTTTGAATTTCTGTGACGATATCTTTGAGCGTTGGAACGCCGACGCCGATATCTTGCGCCACCTTTTCTTCGCCTTTGAGTTTGACGAGGCCCTCGAGGCTCAACTCTCCCTTTTTGACATCATCGAGCGAAACGCCGAAGAGTTTTAAAAGCTTTTCGGTCGCGTCATATGCCTCTGGATGCACCGCTGTGTTGTCAAGGATGTTGTCGCCTCCGACAATCCTCAAAAAGCCGGCGCACTGTTCATATGCCTTTGGCCCAAGCTTTGGCACGCTCAAAAGTTCGGCTCTATTTTTAAAGCCCTTGATTTTGGCTCTGTAAAGCGTTATGTTTTTTGCTATCGACATATTAAGCCCTGACACATAGGACAGCAGGCTTGGCGATGCTGTGTTAAGATCGACGCCGACGCTGTTTACGCAGTCCTCAACGACACCAGTCAGGACTTCGGTGAGCCTGTTTTGCGGCATATCGTGCTGATATTGCCCAACGCCGATGCTTTTGACATCGATTTTTATGAGCTCAGCGAGTGGATCTTGCAGTCTGCGCGCGATCGACACCGCACTGCGCAGCGACACATCGTAGTCAGGAAATTCCTCCGCCCCAAGCTTTGACGCGCTGTAAACCGACGCTCCAGCCTCGCTGACAACGGCATACGAAACAGGACGCGAAACATGCTTGATAAGCTCGGCGACAAAAATTTCCGCCTCTTTTGAGGCTGTTCCGTTGCCGATAGAGATGACATCGACATTATATTTTTCGACAAGAGTTTTGAGTTTTTCGATCGACTCCTCGGTTTTTGACTGAGGCGGCGTTGGATAGACGACGGTTGTTGCAAGCACATCGCCATTTTTGTCGATAACGGCGATTTTGCAGCCTGTTCGATAGGCTGGATCTAGGCCTAGGATGATGTTGTTTTTGAGAGGCGCCTCCATGAGCAGCGGCTTTAAGTTGACTTCAAACATCTTGATCGCCTGCTCGCAAGCCGATTCTGTGAGCGTTGAGCGCAGCTCTCTTTCAAGCGCAGGAAAAAGCAAGCGGTCATAGCTGTCGGCAATCACACTTTCGATGATGTCGTCAGTGGCTGGATTTTGCTTTTTAAACACAAATCTGATCTCTTTGAGCATAAGCTCTGGATTTATCACCACCGAAACTTTGAGGCATTTTTCCTTTTCGCCGCGGTTTATGGCAAGCACGCGATGGCTTGGCAGTTTTTTGGCCTCTTGTTTGAAGCCAGAGTAGGTTTCATAGGTCAGTTTGTTTTCGCCGTCGAGCAGCGCACACTCGATGACCGCCTTGTCAAACAAAAGCTCTCTCAGGGTTTTGCGCAGCGCTGCGTCGTCACTGATCCTTTCTGCCAAGATGTCTTTTGCGCCGTTTAAAGCTTCCTCGGCCGAGGAAACCTGGTCACTGACAAACTTTTGCGCCTCCACCATGATGTCGACACCCTTTGGCTGAGCTTGCAAGATGTCAGCAAGCGGCTCTAACCCTTTTGCGATCGCAACCGACGCACGAGTTTTGCGCTTTGGCTTGTAAGGACGATAGATGTCCTCCACCTCTGTCAGTGTTTGAGCGGCTGCAAGCGCTTTTTCAAGCTCTTCCGTCCACTTGCCCTGTTCAGTGATCGTACGCTCAACCTTTTGCTTTTCTTCTTCAAGGTTGCGAAGATATTTGAGCCTGTCCGCAAAATTTCGCAGCACTTGGTCGTCGCATGAGCCGTGCATCTCCTTTCGATATCTTGCGATAAATGGGATCGTGTTGCCCTCGTCGAGCAAAGTGATGATGTTTTCGGCATAAATTTGTTTGAGGCCAAATTCGCCAGCAAGTTTTTCAGTTATGTTCATATGTTTTCTCCTTGTGAAATTTTTTCAAGTTCCTCTTTTGAAACGGCAAACGCGTCTTCAAAAAGCGCGCAATTTGTCAGGCGCAAAAATTCGAGCTCTCGGTCAAAGTCGAGCTCAGGATAGTCAAAGGTGCCAATGCCGAGTTTGACCGGATATTTTTGCAGAAGTTTGAGGTTTGCAAAAGTTGCGCCCTTTGCCGCAAAAGCGCGAGGACAGATGACGATTTCAGCGCCATAGTCGCCCAAGATTTGCAGATCGTCCTTTTCGGCATACACGCCGCCGACGATCGAACACTCGCGGTCGAGAAAGCCAAGATCTTCAAGCACCTGCGCGGGCATTTTGCCGGCAAACTTTTGGCTGATCTGCCCTGTTCGAGTCAGATTTTCATACAAAAGCACTGTGACAGGAAGCTTTAAAAAGCCGATTTTGCTGAGCGTCAAATCGTCATCCAAAAGGTCGACAAAAATCGACAGTTCAAAGCCAAGGTTTTTAAATTTTTTCATATTTTCCTGGTCAAGCGCCAAGTCACTCGGCAGAATAAGCTTTCCGCCAAGCGCATACTTTTTCATCATTTTTGCAGCAAATTCAGGGTCTTTGCACAGGCAATTCAGCCTGCCCACTCCTGCCTGCGCGGCGTTTTTAAAATCGCGCTCATCCTTTGCCACAAAAAATTTGTTGTAAAATTTTGGTTGCATAATTTCCTCGCGTTGGGTAAAATATTATCGGAAAAGTCGGATTGCCAAAACAGCAAAATTTTGACATAGCCTATTATACATTTTTTTGGGAGATAGCGCAAATAAATGAAAACAATTTTGCATTCAGATGTCAACAATTTTTTTGCCTCGGTTGAATGTGCCACCAGGCCAGAACTCAAAGATAAGCCTGTTGCGGTGACCGGCAACCCAGAAAAACGGACAGGCATAATTTTGGCAAAAAATGAAGTCGCAAAAAGCTTTGGCGTCAAAACCGGCATGAGTATTTTTGAGGCGAAGCAGCTTTGCCCCACCCTCGTTTGCCTGCCGCCGCACTACTCGCTTTATGAAGAGATCTCGCAGAGGCTGCATGAGATATATCTCGACTACACCGATCTGGTCGAGCCGCTTGGCCTGGACGAATGCTGGCTGGATGTGACGAGCTCGATGAAAATTTTGAAAAAAACAGGCGTCGAGATTGCAAACGAATTGCGCGAGCGAGTGAAGCGCGAGTTTGGCTTCACAGTGTCGGTCGGCGTTTCGTTCAACAAGATCTATGCCAAACTTGGCTCCGACCTCAAAAAGCCGGACGCCGTGACTGAGATCAAAAAGCAGGATTTTAAGACGCTAGTGTTTCCGCTTCCGCTCAGTTCGATTGTGGGAATTGGACGACGGCTGGAAAAGAAGTTTATGATGATGAATGTGCAAACGATCGGCGATTTTTGTGCGCTGTCAGATGGATATATCAAAACGCTTTTGGGCGTGACAGGCATCAAACTCAAACAAAATTTGATGGGCAGCGAAGAAGAGAGCGTGAAAAACTATTTCGACGCGGTCGTTCCAAAAAGCATAGGAAACGGCACGACCACGATCAGAGATATTTCAAAGCGCGACGAGATTGAAAAAGTGGTGGTGTTTTTGGCAGAAAAGGTGTCGCACAGGCTGATCAAAGCCGGCTTTCAAGCGCGAACGATCGGAATTTCGCTGAAAGATAACGAGTTTAAAAAGTATGGCAAATCCAAAACGATTCACCCCTGCTTTGCCGCGGATGTGCTGATCAAAGAGTTGATGAGCCTTTTGGACTCGTTTTATGACTATTCGCACCAAATTCGCGCGATAAGAGTGAGATGCTCGAACCTCGAAAAAATCGACGAGCACCGACAAATGAGCTTTTTTGATCAAAAGCAGGAAAGCGCGACCGCAGCGATCGAAAAGATAAACGAAAAATACGGCAAGGATGCGATTTACAGAGCGAGCGAGAGCGCAAAATTCATAAACCGCAAAAACCACACCGAAGAATAAAAAAACGAGTGGAAGCAAACCACTCGTATTTTTATCAATAGAAATATCTTTTGTAGTCATCCTTTCTGCCATTCACTCTGCTGGCTGCGCGCTTTCTTAACACCAGCCAAATTGTCAAGCCGATTGCCGCAAGCAGCACAACGCCGCCGACCACACCGACGATTATCCAAACGGTGTTGTCGTTTTCAGGTGCCTCGCCTGCCTCAACCGCTCTAAGTGAAAGCGAATAGGAATCTGACTCGTTTGACTGCAACGCCGAAGTGGAAAAAGTGAACTCATGCACAGTTAGCTCAGCGTTGTTTGGATCGGCGTAGGACTCATATTCCACACGCGAAGTTTCTGACGCGAAAAGGCCGCGGATCGATTCGATGAGCCTGTCGGAATCAAAAGTGTTTTGCGTGTTTATGTAAACCTTCAAATTGACAGTCTCGTTTTTGTCAAGCTCGACCGAGTTTGATTGCAGAGTTTGATTGTTGACCTCTATGCGTGAGATGAGATTTGCGTCATAACTAAAATTCAGCACATATGGATCTCTCACAAAGGTTGCAAGCAGCAGGAAGGTTTGGTTGAAAATGCCTTGTTCAAGAGAAGTGCCGTTCTTTACCACGCCAAAGTTGATCGTGATCGATGAGGTTGTAGGAAGATTTGCATCATTATTTAAAACCCATTTTTTGTCGCCATAGGTTATGGTGCCAGTGCTATCATCAGGAGCCAAATCGTAAAGCTGCCATGAGCTGAACGCAAACAGCCTGTCTGGCACAGCGTCTATCGTGAGTTGCGCTCCGTTTGTCAGCTCGCGAGCAATTTCGGAGGTCGTGTTTGTGGAGTTGCTGTATCTGATCCCTCCGTTTGTGCCGAGAGAGACTGCGCCCTCTGCGATCTCGCCTGCTGCAAGGTAGACCGGAAAGCGAATTGCCTCAAGCTGGAATGAATAGCTGCCCTCGGTTGCGCTGGAGGCGAGGATATTGAGCGTGAATGTTCGGTAGGTCGTTTTTGTTTCAGCGTCCGTAGCTGCGCCCTCTGTGAGCGAGATCTCGCCGTTTGGTGACACTTTTGTGTTTGAGCCATCAGAGACAGGCACAAACTCGGCAAAGTTCAAAGATTCGCCGTCACGATAAATCTGAGAGATGTTGTAGTAGTTTTCATATACCGTGTCTTCAAATTTCAAAACAAAAGTTGCCGTTTCGCCGTAGCTGACTTCATCGTTGTTGATTAAAGCATCGGTTACATCTTGCAGCCTTCCATTGTCGTCGATGATATTTTCAAGGCTGAACGAAAAGTTTTGAAATGACTGCAAGCGCACCTGCGAGCCATCGTCGTTTATCACCACCCAAGTGGAAGCAAAATCCCACGGCTCAGCGCTCTGATTCCAAGCAAAGGTCACATTTTGACCGCCCGATTCGACTTGATAGGAGTTGGAAATGTAAAAGCTTTCGGTGCGCAAGATTGAGCTGTCAGAGATGTTGATCACACTGTCGTTTGTGTTTAAGTTTGCCGGCGAGTAAGAGCCTGCGTTGCCGTAAGCTGAAAGAGAAGAAGAATAAGCAACCGAGCTGATTCTGCCATTTTGCGGCGCCGTGAGAATGTTGCCGACGATTGCGCCTGTGACATAGTTTTGGTTTTGCGAAGTGGTCACCGAAATGGAAGCTCCGCTGACGCTGTCTGTGATCGAGCCGCGCTCGAGCTCACCGATCATGCCCCCGATATAGAAATTTGACTGAGAGGCGTTTGCTGTTATCGGTCCCAAACCGAGGCTGCCAAACACCACCGCTTTTTCGATTGTGACATTGTCGGCAACGCCGAGCAGCGCGCCAACTTTGATTGTGTAGGAGTTTGCTGGGCTTGGCGAGAAAGTCATCACAGTCCTAGCGCTGACATTTTTGAGGCTGCCACCGACAAGTTTGCCGGCAAGCGCGCCGATCGTCGATCTTTTGGTGATATCGCGATCTGTCGTTCCCAAAACCTCACAGTTTTCAATCGTCACATTGTTGCCATAGCCGAGCAAAAGCCCTGAATAAATTTCGCTGTTGCCTGAGGTTGGCTCGCCCAAAAGTGCGCCCTCAATTTGCAGGTTTTTGATGATCGCTCCGCTGGCGTAACCAAACAAACCTTGATAGGAGCTCTCAGGAGTTATGGCACTAGAAAAAGTTATCGTGTGACCGTTGCCGTCAAAGGTGCCGCGGAAAGGATTTTGATGCGTGCCAATTGGTGTGAAAGATTCGGAAATTGTTATGTCCTCAGTTAAAGTCAAAGTGTAATTTTGATAGCCGTTGATGGTGGCATCGTCATCGTTGTTCACATTGCTTGCTAGCGCTGAAAGTGAGATCGATGAAGTTGTGTCATTTTGTGAGACTGTGATGACATTGGCATCCACTGTTGCTTCCGCCGAAGTTTGCTGCGCGCCACCCTTCCCCAGCATGAGTGGAGTGAACGCCGCAAGTGCACAAGCAAAAACGAAAACCAACGCCCAAAATTTTTTCATATTGTTACTATGTTAAATTTAGCACATTTTATTTGTTTTTCCAAATAAATTTTGGTGTTATTTGCAATTTTGTGAAATCATGGCAAGATTTTTGACGAAATTTTTGTGCGGAAAGATTCGGCTTTAAAGGCGATCTTTTTTTGCATTTTTTCAATAATTTAATAAAAATGCACCAAATTTTGCGTTTTTTTTGCGTTTTTTTGCGTTTTTTGCTTAATTTTGCACTTTGCAAGCGCGCACGCAGTGCGCCTCAAAAGCGGCAGCTTTTGAGAATTTTGCCGCGAGGCAAAAGGCTTGCAAAGGGGGCGTTAGAGCCTTCTGCGGTGTTTGCGGATCAGGCGCTCTTTGTCAAGCTGGATGTCGGTTTTGGTTTTTTGCGGCATATGAGCTGACGGATGCGACATCAGATAATAGCGCAGCTCATCGAGCGCGTGGTCGTCTTTTTTGATTGGCAAATCCTCGTCGCCCCAGAAATAGGTTTTGAACTCTTGGATCAGATTTACGCAATTTTTGAATATGAAAAGATGCGCTTTGCCCTCACCGTCTTTCAAAAATCTTTTGACGGTTGAGATGCCAGAAAACATATCTTTGTTAACCTTTGGATTGACCAAAATTTGGTTGTCATAAAAAAGCTCGACGACGCTTTTTTGACTGGCGAGCGTTCGCTGAGTGGCGGCGGAATCGATGAGCGCAGAGAGCATACCGTTTGACGCGTGATGCCAATTCAGTTTTTGCGCAATCGCTTTGATTTTGCTCGCGTGATACGCGACATCCTTTTTCGCCTCAAAGTGCTCTGCGACGACATAGACATTGCCGTCAAAATCGACCGCGTAAAAGTGAGCAGACAGCGGATTGTTGAGGCCTGGGTCGATGGAGATCGTGTCCTGCCACTCAAACGGTATATCGAAAGGTTCGATAATGTGCACTCTTTCGTCGAACTCTGGATAGACCAATCCGCCGAAAAAGCTGAATTTGCCAAATTTGCGCGACTCGAGCTCCTCCTCCGACATCGTTTGTGAGAGCAGCGCAATCTCCTCCTTTGAAATGAATGGGTTATCCTCCCACTGCATATGCTCGCACCAAACTTCGGGCGAGTTGTGAGCGTTGAGGTAAATTTCGTTATACACCCAAGTCAAGCCTTTGAGCGGAGTCATCGTGCCAAAGATGTCGCCGCGGCGATCCAGCACACGCATTTGACACTCGCGATAGATGTCAAAGGGTGGCTCCTCATCAAACCACACAAAGTCGAGTGAGGCGCCTTGAAATTTTTCGCGACCCTGATCGCAGCTTTTGAAACCTATTTTGCTGAGGCCTCCGAACACATTTTTTATCAGCAAAAAGTCGATTATTCCACTTTCTGGCGAGCTTTCGCTGCCGCTTTGCATGACAATTTTGTGGATCCAGCTTGGATTAAGATAATGCAAAATTTTTTGTTGAACAACATCGCGTTGCACCTGCCTTGAAAGGCTGACTACCCAGCCTGAGACATCCTTTCTGTTTTTTCGGTATGGGTGAATTCCGCGCGCCATATAAACGACTTCCACTGCTCCGCATTCGCTTTTTCCGCTTCGATTGCCGCCAAAAACCCATCGGTTGCGTTTTTGACATTTGTGAAATTCGAGCTGTTTTTTGTGAATTTTGTCGCCCGAGTTGTAGGCTGCAAGGTTTTTGTTTGGCCGGCGTTTTGCGATTTCTCGGCACACAAGTTTGAGCTTTTCCTGAATTTCTGACATCACTCCTCCATAATTGACAGAATACGATTTTCTTGCAAAGCGCGCAAAGTTTAAAATGTTTTCATGAGAAAAATATTGCTTCTTCTTTCAATATGTTTTTTGATCGCGACAAATTCGCCGTCAGTTAGAGTGCTAGCCGACGAAAGCTTCACATATTATGCCAAAGTTTTGAGTTCGGCGAATTTTTATCAATCGGCAGATGAAAATAGCGCGCTTTTCGCGCTTCCGTCCACATATTTTGTGCTTCTGGTCGGTGAAGAAGGCGACTTTTATCGCGCCAAATATCTCGACATTTTTGGCTATGTAAAAAAGGATGAAGTCACGCCGATGCAAGGCACTCCAACTTCACCCTATCCAAATCAGACTTTTCGAAATTTCAACGACAACGGGCTCACGCTCTACTCCTCTGCCACGACGCAAAGCTCGCCACTTGGAAAGCTGGCATTTGAGGGAGAATACACCCTTTACGGCACCAAAATTGGCGAGGAGATGTTTCCGCAATCGACAAACATCTGGTATTATTGCAGGCTGGATAGCGAAAGTGGCCCGGTGTATGGCTACGCGTTTTCATATTACTGCGATATGTTCACCGGCTTTGCTGAAAACACCGAATATTTTCCTGAGATCACCGGCTCCTTGCAGTTTTCCGCGCCTGAGCCAGAGCCGCAAGGCGGTTTGAGCGACACCGTGATTGCAATCATTGTGCTTTCGGTGAGTTTGCCGTGTTTGGTGATTTTGTATCTGCTGCTCAGCCCTTCAAGCAAACTCAAAAAGCGTTTTGCAAAAAGAAAGGATTATTACGAATTTAATGAGGAAGATTTATAGACAAATTTTTTCGCGCTCGAGCGGCTTTGCAACTGTGCCTTTTTCAAACGAGGCTTTGACGTTCAAAATCCACGCCTCTCCTGCAAGATAGCTATCCAACCTTTCCATAGGAAAGCCAAATTGGCTGCAACTGGCTTCAAACGCAGCCTCCATTTCGCCTATCCTACGAAAATAGGTTCGACGCGAAAGCGAGAGCGCAGACAAAATATCCTCGCACGAGGCATTGTCAAAATATTTCATAATCAAAATTTTAGCGCCTTTTTCATCGATCGATGAAAGTGCTTTCTCAGTCAAAAGCTTGATGTTGATCAGCTTGACCTTTCGCTCTGAAAGGTCGATGATCCTGTTTGCAAGCGCAAGCGTGTTGTGCGTGAGCGCATCACTGCCAAGCATAGATGAAGTTTGCACCGCTTGTTTTTCAATAATGTTGTCAATAGCGTCAGCTATTCTGTCGAGATAACGATAAACTGAAAGCAACGTTTTGCCCCAAACATGATTTTGCATATTTTTCCCCTTTATTTATTATTTTTGCAATAAAAACTCTATAACCTAAAATTAGGTCAACTTTTTTGTTAAAAATTTTTATCGCCTTTAATTTTTGTTTGACCAGTCAGTTACTCCGCTTGAGAAAGCTCTGCCTCTGCGCATAAAGCGAGTCCCCTTTCGCGTTTTACACCAAAAATTATAAATTGCCAAATTTTAATAGTCAAACTTTAATGCCAAATTTTTTTGCGATTTTGCGATTTTTTTACAAATTTGTCGAAAAATGACGCAATTTTGGCAAAATTTAGCTGTTGTTATGGCGTCAAAATATAAAAAAATGGGGGCATTTTTTGCAAAATTAACTTTTTTAATTTTTCGCAAAAAAGAGTTGTAAAATTTTTTCATCTGTGCTAAAATGTTCAGGTAGATGCCGCTGTGGCGGAATGGCAGACGCGACGGACTCAAAATCCGTTGAGGGCAACTTCATGTGGGTTCGACTCCCACCAGCGGCACCAAACAAAAAAGTCGCAAGGCTTTTTTTTATTTAAAACTTAATGGGAGTCGAACGGGCGGTTAAGAAAAGTTGCCTGCGAAGTAGTATCTATGTCATGACGTTGATGTTTGTTGATTTAATATTAGCTATTTGATTGCTTTTAAGTTAAGTTTTTTATATAATTAAATTAGGAATTATTTATGAAAAAGACAACACCTTCTAAAATCAAATACTGCTTAGCATATGGAAGAAATTTAGACATCAAAAGAATGAAAGAAAGATGCCCTAGTTGCGAACTAATAGGCAAAACTTTTTTAAAAAACTGGCAGATAGCTTTTAAAAAATACATAACTATAGAACCAAAGGAAGGAGCAATAACGCCTGTAGGCATTTGGAAAATAAATGAAAAAGCAGAAAAGGAACTTGATGATATTGAACATTTTCCTGTTTTGTATAGAAAGGATTACACTTTCATAGAAGTTGATGGCAAACTTGAAAGGGCTCTTGTTTATTTAATAAATGATAAAAAAGACAAGTACCCTGATAAATTGTATTTAGAAAAACTATTAATTGGATATCACGATTTTGATTTTGATAAAAAATATTTAAAAGAAGCTATAGACAGAATACCTAAAAAGAAAGTTTTTATTATAGCCAAAAAATGTAATGAGAATTACGTTAAAGGGCTTCAAATGGTGGGCGTTGAGGCGGACGTCGGCATTAAATGTAAAAATATTGAAGATTATGATGGATTGCTAATCCCAGGTGGTGGGGATACGCACCCAAAATGGTATAAGCAAAAAAATTTATATTCAACAAACATAGATTTTGAAGCAGACAAAAATGTTTTTAAGCATATAAAAAAATTTATTAAAAAGAAGAAAGCGATATTAGGGATTTGCCTTGGTAGTCAATATTTAAACGTCTACTTTGGTGGAACTCTAAAACAACATATTGAAAATCATAAAAATGTAGAGCACAAGGTGTCAACAGATGATCAACTCTTTATAAAATATTTTGGGAAATCTTTTAAAATAAACTCCCTACACCATCAAGCAATAGATAAACTTGGAAAAAATCTTAAAATATGTGCTGTTTCAAATGATGGAATAATTGAAGCTTTTGTTCATGTAAAATATAACATTTTGGCAGTTCAATGGCATCCGGAACTTATTCTTAATAAAAATGGCAAAAAAGTGTTCGAAATTTTTAAAACTATGTTGTAATATTTGATTATAGTTTTTGCTATTAAAAAAACACCCCGTTTTAAAGTCTTTTAATATGTTTATTATTTGTAAGCTTAATGCTTGCAAACAAACAATTAATTACTAAAACTGTTTTAATTTTTATGTATAAATATATTATGCTCATTTCTTTCCTTTTTTACTGTAACATTTCATATCAAATTTTAAAATTTTTTTTCTACAATTTCTAAAACATTTTGTTTTCAAAATCATATGTGATATACTTAGCTTAGTTGAGGTAATTATGAAATATAAATTAATAGCTGACGCGTCTTGTGATATCCCACAAAATTTGGCAGAAAAATATGACATATCACTTGTGCCTATCGAAGTTAGATTTGGCGAGGAAATTTATCCTCAAGGTTTAACTAACCAAGAATTTTATAAAAAGATTAATGAAACAGGCTTAATTCCAAAAACAAGCATGCCAAACCAATTTTTGTTTGAAGAGATCATGACGCCTTTTGTCAACAAGCCGGATGTTCACGTGATTGTGCTGACAATTTCGTCTGAAATGACAGCGACGATACATCAGGTTGAAGGCGCAGTTCAAGCGCTCAAAATGCAAAATGTCACCTATCGACAATCGACGGTCACCACCTGGGCGCAAGGCGCAATTTTGATTGAGCTTGCAAAATTCATCGAAAAAGACAGCGAGCTTTCGCACGTTATCAAAAAGCTTGACGAGCTGATCAGCAAGGTCAAACTTGTGGCAGTGATCGGAGATTTGAAATATCTCAAAGCAAGCGGCAGGCTTTCAGCAGCCAGCGCTGTTATGGGCTCGATGCTGAATGTGAAGCCTATCATCACGCTCGCAGGCGGCAAAGTGACAAACGAGGCAAAAGTCATGGGCGAAGCAAAAGCCTTCATGTATATGGTGGCAAAAGCACGCAACCGCGACAAAACGCTGCCTATCTATTTCGGCCACTCCGACTGCCCTGAGATGATCGACAAGCTGCTGGCAAAGTATGCCTCTATGCTTGACATATCCCCTACCGGTCAGGTCGTTTGCGACATTGGCTGTGTGGTGGGCTCTCACGTTGGGCCAAAATGCTATGGCCTCGTTTATTTTGAATAATTAAAGCAAAATAACAGAAAAAAGCACTAAAAAATCAAAAATTTAGTGCTTTTTTTTGTTTTTGTCAATTTAGCTTACTTTGAAATGTAGCCAAGTGGACGGATGCGGTCGACCTCGAACTCGATAAAAAACTTGACGCAGTCGTGAGAGATAAATCTTATTCTTATATCACTTTTTAGATTAAAAAATTCTTTTAAAAGCTTTTTTAATTCGCTTTTCAGCAAAAGCACAACCTCCTCAGGCACATAGTTTTTGTCGATTTGCAGCATACTGTCGAGTCTGTTCATATTCACCTCTTTTAAACTTTTCTTTTAAGATTTCGGCGCAGATAGCCCATGAAGCCGCGATATTTCATCTCGCAATCGTAGATTTTTTTAGTGCCTGTGTGGATGTTTTCACACAGCAGCGTGAAAGCGCGAGCGGAGTCGACCGAATTGAGATAGCCGCCTATCGAGCCAGCGCTTGATATCGCGTCGTCCTCTGGAATCACGCCGTAGAGCGGGATGTGCATCGCTCGCACGACATCTTCGAC
>CALVZD010000018.1 GCA_944372435.1 uncultured Clostridia bacterium
GTTATTATACAAAAGAACTGTGTATATATCAGCATTAACCGACAACCATTCTTTGCACTTTTCAAAACTTCCTATGTTCTCGCCTTGAAAAACAAATTTATCAAGTTCAATCATTTCATAAATCAATTTGTCATTCACTTGCGTCAAAATTTTATACATATCATTTCTCTTTTTAAAATCAGTGTAATAATTATGCGTTAACATAATAAAATTTTTTTTATTTGAAATCAAGTTAAAATGTTGTTTTTTTTGATCTTTTATCTAAAAATCATTTTAATAAAGCTAAAACAACTGAACAGCGTCATAAAGTTAAACAACAAAAATGCATCAATTTTCTTAATCTTAAAAAACCACTTATAAATAAGTGGTTAATTTCTAATTGATTTTGTTTTAGTTGATTCTAAATTCAACTGAATAACTTTGCTCTCCGTTTGAAGTAGTTATTTTATGCCCAACAAAATTGCCATTGCTGTCGAAGATATAATATGCCTCACCATCGTCAAATGTCATCTTTAGTTTTAGGTAATTCTCATCAACACATTCAAAATATTGAATATCTCCTGAAAAACCCATGTTGGTTACCAGATCAATTTGCAAAGCTTTAAAAATATATGGGTCAACGTTTGGGTTTGAATTGAAGATATGTTTTAATTCTTGCCCATGAATGTCTTTAATAGTAAGATCTGTTGCGTTTTCATTCCCTGATGTTGTATCTGTGTCAACTGTGCCTTCTATAATATAGTAACCGCCATTAATCAAAAATTCTGCATCTGTTTCAAACTTTTGCAAAGAAGAAGAAGCGTCGGCAATATATTTATTTTTAACAGTTCCTTGTATTTTATAATCGCCAGTTGAATCGCTGTAATCAATTTTAATCACTCCACTATATCCTGCAATAGCCGTTTTTGCCATATTTGCCATATTTGCCATATCTGTTCCCATCCAATCTGTCATAGCTTGTGTAGTTGATGTAACTTCAGGCCCCGTTTCACCATCTATGGTGATCATTTCAAGTTTGGCATAATCTCCAGATGTGTCTAACAAAGATGACGTATGTGAAAAATTGTAATCAATTTGTAATATTTCTGAAACACCTGTCGATTGTGTTTCACTCTGACGAACAAGCAAAACTAAATATTTGTTATTTTGGATTTCATATCCACCAGAGCCATCCTCTACGTAGCTGTTTAAATCCCAAATTTTGTTATCAGGTACATTTGTGTTTACAGCATACCTAATCTCTTTAAGTGAAGTCCACTCCCAAGGAGAAACGGTATGAAAATAATTTTCAGCAGAGTCAAAATTGCCAATTTCTTCTGAAACATAATTTGTTCCTTCAACAGGTGCTTCATTGACTAATGCTGGATTAAAATCAAGTAATTTATACTCCAAATTCAAAGCATCTAGTTCAGCTTTGTCTTGTTCGGTTAAATTTTCGAACCTAATCATTTTAAAGGGATTCCATTCGCCTCCACTTACAGTTGTTTCGTACTTTCCAACTTTTAATCTCGCACCGTCAACATAAAAAACAAACTCATTGTTTTCTCCTGTCGTAGAGGAAGTATTATCCGGATTTGTGTCTACAGATGGATAAAAGCTATCGCTTATGCTTGATGGGACATTTTTTAATGTAAATGAAGCAACATTTTTCCCTTCACTAGCCTTGTAAGTGTCCGATTCTGGAATTCTAACAGAAATATTTACGGTCTGCCCAACTGCAAAACTGTCGTCACTCCCCTTAAATTCATCACTAGAAAAGTCATAATACATGATATAATAAATCGCTTTCTTATATTGATTGTAATAATCAGCAATGTAATCGCCACGAGCCCACTCACTACCATTTATTGAAAATTCTAGTGAAGAAGACGTGATGCCCCCGTCACTCGCCACTTCATAGCCTTCATGATGAAAATTTTCAATTTCCATGAACACATTACCTTGATAATCTTGTGAAATGTTTACAACCTCAACGTTGTTCGTTCTGTCCAACTTTTCAGGTGTAGGTTCTCCTCCACAAGCAGTAACCAAAAATGCAGTTGGAATTATCAACATAGATGCGAGCAAGAGTCCTGCGGTTTTACTTTTAAAAAAGTTTCTTTTCATTTTTTTCTCCTTATATTTATTTTCTGCAATGTTTCAAAAATTATGGCATTTTATTAAACTATTTTTTAAATTCTAAAAATTCCCAATTTGGTTCGTTTGTCGCAAATGTTGTCCATGGCGATAACCAAAGCGATTAAAAACGGTATGTCCTCTTCATTTGCTTCCAACATAAAGGCATCTTTTACTATTGTAAACTTCCTATCGATAGTGCCCATCACTTCACCGTTTCTTAATATCTTCGAATGAAATGAGAGGAATTTTCCATCGATCTTAATTTCATCTTTATAGCCTTCAACAAAAAATTCATTTCTTAAAGTAAAATATTTGTCTTTGACTGTGGCGATTTTTGTTTTGTTAGCATCATAGATGTAAGCCTTGTGAACAAACCAATTAAACCATTTGTTTCTTATTTTAAAAAGCCTGTTACCTTGCATATCGCAAACGTATTTTACCCTTGTTATACTAAAAATGCGACCCTTAACCTTAAAGACAGGCTCTTTGTTTTCGTTTACAACCGAAGATCCTCCACCTAATGACCAAAATTTATTTTTTATAAAAACTTTCATATTATCCTCCTATATAGCCTTTGAAATGAAGTAACCTGCTACTACTGCAAGTGCTATCCAAACCACAACTTTTACCACAAGCAATGCGATCCATCGCTTTTTTGCGACCTTGTCGACCTCGTAAGAATTTTTTATTTCTTCTACATCATTTTTAGTTTCCAACTCGACGGCTTTACCTGATGATGAAAACGTGTTAAACTTGACTTTGATTTCCTCATCACCATTTAGTTTTATTTTAAATAGACAATCTGTTGAAATGCAACGTCTGTCATACCAAGGTTCGAAAATACCAAACACGCTTATGATAAAAGATAAAAGTGCATAGAGCCACCACAATTTGCCTTTTAGTTCTAGTTGCCTTGAAAAAGCGAGTTCGATTTCACTTTTATCGGTTTGCACCTGAGCCTCGTAAGATCCAAATTGATTTTTCTTGCACTTAACATTTTTTCCATCTACAAAGATGTTTGGGATTATCTTGGGATTTATGCCTGTAAATTTCAATTTTACTGTATTCATTTTCCCACCCCCAAAAGTGCGACTATGATAAATATCAGTAAAATTGCAATTATAACACCTGAAATCACCAATCTAGCAGTATGTTTTGACTGCCTGTCAGTAATAAGCAATACAAACGAAAGAATAGAAAACACAATAGTTATCCCAGCGAAAATATAAAAATTTTGCATAAAGAATGATGCAATTTTTGAAGAAGTATCAGCCACTGAAAGCCAAATATCTGAAAAGTTTGGAACGAGGATAAATATAGTCCCCAAGCTCATAACAATCAACAAAAATCCAAAAATAAAAGTAAATGCCAATGCTACAAACGACAAAATCCCTGCGGAGCTTAAAATTAATCCCAAAATTGCTATATTTGAAAAAATTTTCCCAAGTCTTACTAGAAAATTTTTAAACTCTGTTTTTGTATTTAATTCATTATATGATTGTGGCATTTGTCCTCCCATATAATCTATCATCAGTATATTAACATTTTATTTCTACAAAAGTCAAACGTTTAAAGGCATTTAAAAAAATTGATTCAAAAATTTAATTTCAATTCTTTTTGCCTACAAAAAGCCATTTTTAGCTTGTTAGCTAGCTGTTAATTATAATTTTTATATTTTTTCAAATTTTACAAAATTTTTTGTTGATTTTAATTCAAAATCACAACATTTTATTAATTCATTTCTATAAACACTACTTCGCCTAATAACCAACTGTAAAAAAAGCCTTCCATTTTTCTGCCGCACTTTTCTTCAAACACTTGCACAAAGTCGGCAGTTGTCGCATTTTTGAAGGAAAACTTTTCAAAATAAGCCGAAAGCGCCGAAAACAATCTTCTTTCACCAATCTGCTCTCGCAATGTGTCGAACATGATGATCCCACGAGTGTAGATGTTGTTGACATATTCTGGTTCTGTGTCAAACTCGTCGAGGGCGCGATTCATGCTGGTGTCGATTTCGCCTTTGATCGCTTTGTAGGTTTTCAAAAACAGGTTGTAGTTTGATCTGGCGCCACTAGTCATCTGCTGATATGATATGCCATACTCAGAATGCTTTTCAAAAAAGAGCGCGGTGGAGTATTCCGTGAGGCTCTCATCCAGCCATGCTTCGTTGAATTCGTCGTTCCCCACAACCCCATACCACCACTGATGCGCGGTCTCATGCGCTATCACATAGTCATAGTCAACGCCTTTCACGGTGTCGGAGATCATCACAAGCTGCGGATACTCCATGCCGCCATGCACAAAATTGGTTTGCACAACTGCGAATGAGGAATATGGATAGCTGCCAAACATCTCGCTGTAACACTCTATCGCCTTTGTGGCGGTTGCAAGTGAGGAGGTCGCGTCTTCATCGTTGTAATAAAAATAGTCCACCTTAACATCGCCCGCAAAGTCAGAGATCTGCGAAAATTTTTCCGAAAGCACAAACGCAAAGTCGCGAACATTTTTCGCGCTGATTTTGCTGGTCTTTTTTTCGGCATTTTGGGTTGTTTCAACGCTGTCGCCGCTGCAAGCGATCAAAAACGAACTGTCATAGGTTACGCTCACCTCATAGTCTGAGCAGTCCGAAAAAAACGGATCGCCGTTTGAGGTGTAGGCATCGGTGACAAAACCCTCTCCATCACGATAGACGCAAGCGATAGGATAAAAATTCGCAAAATTCGTCGCGTTTTCGCCGTATCCAAAGCGGTGGTTTGCGTTTGGAAGCGTCAGCGAAAAGGCGATATCAATCAAAACCCTCTCGCCCGGATATAGCTGCTCGAAAAGTGGCACCGAAAGCAGCGAGCGATCCTCGCCTTCAAGCTTGAAGCCAGAGTTTTGACCTGAAACAAGCACGCTGGAAATCGTTATGCCGCCATAGCTTTTTCCGTTTGGATAAGTTTTGTTTTCGTTTGCTGGCGAGCAAACGCTGCCCTCCGCCTCCTCTGAAAAAGCGTTTGGATAAAGGTGGAACAAAATCTCGTCAAAGGCGTTTTCACTGTTGTTGACATAGTCCACCTGTAAATTCGCCTCCGCTGTGTGAGAAGCGGCGTCATAATCTAGCCAAATGCTGTATGCGCTCGTTTCCTCTTGCGTTTGGCAGCCTGCAAAAAAGAGAGCGGGCAAAATGAGAACCAGAGCAAAAAAGAGTGACAATTTTTTCATAACTCTATATATATTTTTCCGCTGGCGATAAAATTCTTTGACAAAAAAAATTTTTGTGCTAAACTAGATCTGTTTGGAGAGTGATATGGCTTTTTGTAAATTTTCAACCGAAATGATTGCTAACAACAAAACTGAAATCGACAACATCTTTATCGATTCTTTTATGCCATCGGCGCCTGAGGAGTGCACAAAGTGCTATCTTTACGGCTTGTTTTTGGCGTCTAGCGGCCTGAAAATCGACAACACGCTGGAAAACTTTGCAAAAAAGCTGAATATGAGTGAAGATGACGTCGAGTCAGCCTTCCGCTATTGGGAGGAGCAGGGTTTGGTGCAGGTGCTCTCCACCCGCCCTATCGAAGTTGTGTTCAACCCTTTGAGCAACCTTTTTTCTGGCACAAAACTCTACAAGCCCGAAAAATATGAGGTTTTCAACCGCCAAGCGCAAATGCTTTTTGAAGGCAAGCGCGAAATCACCAAAACCGAATATGGCGAATACTATGACTTTTTGGAACGCTCTCATATGCAGCAGGAAGCGCTGATCATGATCATGAAATATTGCATCGATTCAAAGCAGCGTGCTGTGGGCTACAACTACATACTCACTGTTGCCAGAAACTGGGCAAACGAAGGCGTGCTGACCGTGCCACAAGTTGAAGAGCGCCTCTGCGAAATGGAAGAAAATCAGTCTAGCCTGGCGCAAATTTTGAGCGCGCTCGGTTTGAAGCGCAACTCGTTTATCGAAGAGCGTGCGCTCTATCAAAAATGGACAAAAGAGCTCGGCTTTGACGACGACGCGATACTTTTCGTGGCAAAATCTATGAAGCGCAAGGGCGGATTTGAACGGCTCGACTCGCTGCTGGAAGGCTTTTACAACGCGCGCAAATTTTCTGCCAGCGAAATCAAGGAGCATATGCTCGCTCGCGAATCCATGAAAGAGCTTGCAAAACAAGTCAACCGAAGCCTTGGCCTGTTTTACGAATCGCTGGACAGCGAGATAGAGTCATACATCTCCCCTTGGCTTGGATATGGCTTTGAGGTTGACACCATCTTGAAAGTGGCTGAATACGCCTTCAAGTCGTCAATCCGCAGCCTTGACGGGATGGACAATTTGATGAAAAAGCTCTACAAACTTGGCATACTCACAAGCGAAAGCCTGCTCGAATATTTGGGACAACTCGTCAAAGGCGACGCGCAAATCAAGACGGTCCTTGAAAAACTTGGGCTCAGCCGCAGGGTCAACAGCTTTGACCGAGAGATGTTCAAAACCTGGACCGAGGCGTGGAATATGAGCGAGGAGCTGATCGCGCATGCCGCTTCGCTTTCTCTCGGCAAACTCAGTCCGCTGCAATATATGAATCGCCTGCTTGCAACTTGGCACGAAAAAGGCGTGAAAAGCGTGGAGGAAAGCAAGGCTGTGCTCGCCTCGCCTGAGAGCATGAAAGGCGGAAAATCTTTCTCTGATCTGACTTCTTCAAACAAACAAAAAGAAGCTATGAAAATTTTGCAACAGCGCAAATATTCGGCAGAACTCAAAGCCAAAACTGCGCTTGTTGAAGCCTTAAAAGACGACGAGTTTAAAAGCATTTACAACGCCTTTAACGAAGAAAAGATCGCTCTGGCAAAGGATGAGGCGTTTGGCAAGGATCACGACAAGGAGCTGCTAAAATCTTTAAAAACACAACTTTCACAGCGCCTAAAACAGCTCAAACTCAGTTCGATCGAGCCGGTTTACAGCTGCAAAAAGTGCAAGGATGAGGGCGTCGTTGACGGAAAATATTGCGACTGCTTTAAAAAGGAATATGCAAAGTTGATGGGCGGACAAGAGCTTGAACAAAGCGCTCCTGCCACACCTGAGAGCGACGAAAATGTGCAAAAACTTGTGATGAAAATTGAAGAGGTGCAAGTTTAAAAAAAGTCTTTCAAATGAAAGACTTTTTTGATTTTTAATGCAATTTGCTAAGTTTTTTTAAAAAATTACGCAAAATTTTGCCAATTATCTGCTCAAAAAGCGAATAAAGGTTTTGAGGTTGCGCTCTTGTTCGAGCCGAGTGCTGCCCTCGCCGTGCCCGCTTTCAAGCGCAGAAAACTGCAAGCTTTGCACTTTTTTCAGGCTTTCAAGCATTTCGCTTTTGCTGCCTCCAAAAAGATCGGTGCGCCCAACTCCCTGCTTGAAAATCAAGTCTCCTGCAAAAATCGTGTCGCAAACCAAATAGCACACACCGCACTTAGAGTGCCCTGGCGTTGCATATGCCCAAATCTTAAAGCTGCCGAGATTTAGCGTTTGATCGCCATCAAAAAAGCAAAACTCTTCAAAATTTTCGATCTTAAATTTGCCATAATTTTTTTCGGCGTCGGAAAGATACTCCTTTGCCGCGCTCGCAGCATAAACCTTGCAACCAAACTCGGAGGCATATTCAAGGCAATGCATAGCGTGGTCATAATGCCCATGCGTGAGCAGCACGCCTAAAACTTTGGCGCCGTCGACCTTTGGCTTGACAAGCGAAAGCTTTGCGCCCGCATCGATGATGACCGCCTCATCATTTTGTTTGAGCACAAAGGTGTTGCTATCCAAAAGATCTGAAACTATCCTTAAAATTTCCATGCCACTATTATATTCCTTTTTAAAAATAAAAGCAATTTTTTTGTTTGTGTTTTAAAAAACTCTTGCAACTTTTAATTGACAAGCCTGCCAAAAAAGTGTAAAATAAAAAAGCAAAGTCAAAGGGGTGTAGTTTAGTGGTAAAACTATGGTCTCCAAAACCATTGTCGAGGGTTCAATTCCTTCCACCCCTGCCAAATTAAAATATCATATTTTGTTTATATAATTTTGAAAAAGTAAAATGATGAATTATAAAATTAATGCAAAATTTTAAATTGTTGAAATTTAAATTGCTAACACTTTAAATTGTTAAAATTTTAAAAAAATTTTAGGAAAAATAAAAAATAACAGCAAAACTGCTGTTTTTTTTGTTGTTTTAATCAAATTCACCCAAGTGCGACATCGAGAATCATCATGATGACAAATCCAGCGATCGCGCCCCAGATACAAAAATTTGCATGCTTTTCATACCCCTCTGGCAACAGCTCAGACAAGATGACAAGAAACATGGCTCCTGCGGCAAAGCTCAGCACCCATGGCATTATCGCGCTCATGCTAGACGCCAAAAAGAAGCCTATGACAGCCATGATCGGCTCGACTATGCCGCTGACAACGCCGCAAAGATAGCCTTTGAGTTTGCTTCCTGTTGCCTCTTTCATCGGCAGCGCCACTGCCGCGCCCTCAGGAAAGTTTTGAATGCCCATGCCAATCGCAAGGCTGAGCGCCATCGTCAGCATGACCGGATCACTCAGCGCCCAAGCAGCGCCAAAGGCTACGCCAACAGCCAAACCCTCAGGAATGTTGTGCAGAGTCATGGCAACAAAAATTTTGGTGGATTTTTTCATCCCGTTGCCTTTGCCGACCCACTTGCAGACAAGGTCCATCAAAACAATGAATGCGCATCCAACCAAAAAGCCGACAGCTGCTGGCAAAAACGAAAAACTGCCATAGCTTTCAGACTGCTCGATTGCCGGCAATATCAAAGACCAAATTGAAGCCGCAAGCATAATGCCTGCCGAAAATCCATTGATGAGAGCGGAGGTTTTGCTGCCCACCTCTCGTTTAAACAAAAACACTGCAAGCGCGCCGAGCGCGGTCATCACAAAAACAAAACTAAAACCAAAAACAACCTTTAAAGTGTCACTCATTTTTTCCTCTTTTGCGCGTGAAATGTCTCATAATCACTATATGCAAAAGAGCGAGAGATGTGAGTTTAGTTATATCCGAGCGAGGTGAGTTTGTTTGGTCGGTTCTGCCAGTCCTCTTCAACTTTGACAAAAATTTTCAGCACGACTTTTTTGTTCAAAAACTCTTCAAGCGCCTCGCGAGCCAAACTTCCGATTTTTTTGAGAGTTTTTCCACCCTTGCCAATAATTATGCCCTTGTGAGAATTTTTGGCGCAAACGATGTCGGCATCCACTTTCACCAGTCTGCCCTCTTCAAATTTTGTGATCTCAACTGCGATGCCGTGCGGCACCTCCTTGTCGAGCACCTTTAAAGCCGCCTCACGAACAAACTCAGCCGCAAAAAATTTGAGAGGTTTGTCGGTGTATTCATCCTTTGAAAACAGCGGTTTTTTGGCATTTGGCAGTTTTTCAACCAGCAGTGAGACGAGCTTATCTAGGTTTTCTCCGGTTGCAGACGAAAACGAAACATCCGCCACATAGTCGTTTTTTGAGATTTTGTCGCACTTGCTTTTTGCCACGACAACGTTCAGGCCGTCTGCTTTCATCTTTTTTATGCTTTCGATCTCCTGAAAATCGATCTGCTTGCTGCCGTCTATCAAATACAGCACAACATCGGCAGACGACTTTGCGGTGCGAACATTTTTCATCATAAACTTGTCAAGAAAGCTCGCCGATTTATGTATTCCAGGCGTGTCTAAAAAAGCAATCTGAAAATCTTTGCCGCTCATTATCCCCACGATGTTGTCACGAGTGGTTTGAGGCTTGTTTGACACGATTGCCACTTTTTCGCCAACGAGCGCGTTGACAAGAGTGCTTTTGCCTGCATTGGGTTTGCCCAAAACTGCAACATATCCAAATTTAAACATCCCTCACCTCTTTATCCCAAACTTTGAAAGCAGATTTTCTGAAAGCGCTTGCATCTCCTTTTCGTCCTCTTGTTCGATATGGTCAAAGCCGAGCAAGTGCAAAAGTCCGTGAAGCGACAAAAAGCACACCTCTCGTTCAAGCGAATGCCCAAAAGCTTTCGCCTGTTTCTTTGCTCTCCTAAGGCATATGACTATGTCGCCAAGATAAAGCTCGCCTGAAAAAGGGTCGCGTTCGCTGTCAAAATCGCGCAAAAAACCGCGTTTTTCTCCCTCCAACATCGGAAAGGACAGCACATCAGTCACGCGATCGATGCCGCGAGCTTTTTTGTTTAGCGACCTTATCTTTAAAGGCGAAACAAATCTAATCCCGACTGCGACATTTTTAACCTCGTTGTCGGTCGCTTTCAGCGCCTCATCAAAAAGCTGTTCTTTCAAAAATTTTGGTTTGTTTGAGTAAATTTTCATCCTTTCACCACTTGGGACGCCGTCACAACATATTTCACCGTCGTGCAGCCTGGCCCTTCGATTATCCTGTAATTTTCTTCTTTTATTATCTCATATTCGCTGAGATTTTGCAAGCAGTTTTCTCGTGCAAGTGCAATTTGCTCTTCAAGCACAAATTCACTTTCGACAAGCTCAGTTTTGGTTTCGAAAAACTTTGTGGTGGTCACAACAAAAGGCAGCAACAGGTTTTTAGACAAAAAGGCGGTGCTGCTCTCCTCTTCACACTCAGCAAAATTTGGCTGATCTCCGCGCGAATAAAACTCCTGCCCAAACAGCGACACGCTCACTCTTGTGCAAACATTGCCGGTTCGAGTGGTCAGCATCCTTTCGTCATAGTGCACGCTTTCGCCCTCCGCCCACACATCCATGAGGATCTCAGCCTTCGGCTCGATGTTCATGCTTTCGCCCTCGGAGTTTATCACTCGCCCCTCAACGAGAATTTGCCCCTTTTGGATGATGTCGCCAGGGCTGACAGCAGGAGTGCCTTGAATTAGGTTTATTTCTCGCACGATCCCATCAAACTGCGCAACGATCGGCGCAAAACTTTCGGTCATTTCGGAAGGGATTATCGCGCTTTTGGCATTGATGATGAGCGTCTGGCCAACTATCGCCGCGCTGACAAAAGAAAGCTCGTCAAACTGCGAGGAGATCATCATTTCAATCTCGTCGCAATCGATTTTGTTTTTGTTTTTCGAAGGCAGGTTTTTCGCAACAAACTGCTGAATTTTAGTTCTGTCGCAATCGCCCCAAACCTCAATTTTTTCGACAAAATTCGACTGAAAAAAGTAAAGCACGCTGCAAACGACTGTGGCGAGAATGATGCCATAGGAGCAAAAGAGTTTGGAAAAATAAAAGGCAAGCCCGCCTGATTTTTCAGACAGGATCGTCATGTTGGCGCTCAAAATTTCTGCCCTCGCCTTTTTGGCGTCGCGATATGGCACTTTAAACGAGCAGAGAGTCTTTTCTTTGCGAACAACATCAAAAATCGCAGTTTTTTTTGAAAGTTTGTTAAAAAAACGCTCCTGATTGACGCCTTTCACTTCAAACAGATGATAGCTTTTCATCACATCGCCTCAACCCGTTTTATGTTTCCTACGATTTTAATGGTGGTCTCACTAAGTTCGCCCAAAATCATGTCGCTGCCTTCAACGATGATCATGCCACCCTTAAACTTGAAAGTGATGAGGGTTTGTGAAAGCTGACACAGCCCTGTGTGCCCCTCCACATACAAAATGCGCCCCGACATATTGACGATGTTGTATCGGTCGATGAACTTTTCTTTTTTTACAAGCTTTTTTAGTTCCGAAAAAAAATTAAACACGCACCTCTCCTTTTTTAACTTATGAAAAAGTGCGTGTTGATAGAATAAAACGATGTTAAAATTTGTCATCCTCGTCGAGTTTTGAATCCAGCAAATTTGCAAAGACCACCGCTTTCATTTCAGGTGAAAGGTTTTTGATCTGATCTTTGAGTTTTGTGCGCTCTCTTATCCTCGGAATCGGACGACGGCTAAAACTCGTCTCTCTTCGCGGCATTCTTCGAAAACTTGGACGCGCCATGCTGGAATAGGTTGCCGGCTCAGCCTCAAACTGCGACGAAGGCTCGTAGATCTCTCCTTCAAGGCTTTCAGGTTTTTGCTGCGGCAAATGCGTTTCGGTGAAGCTGAGTTTGTCCTCTTCGGATGGCGTTTTTTCTGGTGGAGGCGCAGGCGGCTGCTTTTTGTCGAGCCTCTTTTGCTTGCGAACCGCCCTTGCATCCTTTGAAAGCCACTTAAAACTCAAAGCCTGCTTGATGGTTTGCTTAATTTGGTTTTTTTTCGACCAAACAACGGCGATTGCGCATACTACTCCTGCACCGATCAAAATCAAAACGATCCAAATCCAGATTGGCATTTCCGTTATGCCTCCCCGTCTCCGCTATCCTGCTCGATGCCTGCAATTGAGGACCTCATAGCGGTGTCAGCTTGCAGGTTTTTGAGCTTGTAATAATCCAAAACTCCAAATTTTCCTGCCTGAATTGCGCTTGCGATCGCCTTTGGGATCTCGGCTTCTGCTGCGAGCACTGCGGCTTTCATTTCCTGAGTTTTTGCCTTGTATCGCTGCTCCTCGGCGACCATGGCGGCTCTGGTTTTTTCTGCCACCGCGTTTGCGATTTGGCGATCCTTTTCCGCCTCGTCCATTTCAAGCTTTGCGCCAAGGTTTTTGCCGATGTCGATGTCTGCCACATCGACGGAGATGATTTCATACGCGGTTCCGTCGTCGAGGCCCTTGCTCATGATTTCGTCGCCGATAGCCGATGGGTTTTCCAAAAGCTCGTTGTAGGTTTCAGCCGCTCCGATGCAGCTGACGATGCCCTTTCCGACTCTGGCGATGATGGTGTCTTCGCCTGCACCACCAACAAGCTCGTGGATGTTGGTTTTTACGGTTACATTGACATTTATTATCACCTCTATGCCGTCTTGTGCGATGGCTGCGATGTCGTTGACTTGGATGATTTTTGGGTTCACGCAAGTTTCGATAGCCTCGACAACATCACTGCCGGCAAGATCGATCGCTTTGGCGAGTTCGACGGTCAAATCGATGCCTGCCGAGTGAGAAGCGATGAGCGCTTTTATGATGTTTTCGACTCTTCCACCAGCCATATAGTGAGTTTCAAGGTCGACGACAGTGATGTTGATTCCGCCCTTGCGCGCCATGATGTAGGCATTTATGATAAGGCGATAATCGACCTTTCTGAGTTTCATACCAACGAGTCGTGCCATCGAAACATGTGCGCCAGAAACCAAAGCGACAAACCAAGTTTTCAGCGGCACCAACACAAACACAACGACGAGGGCTGCGGCCAGCACACAGGAAAGCACGATAAGCGCAATCTCCCACCCCTGCAAATTGCAAAGCAAACTAAGCATTTTTTTCCTCCTTTGTTTTGACCAAAATTGTGCTGTCTTTGATTTCGATCACCTCGATCTCAACGCCAACGTCGATGTTCTCGCCCACTGATCGCACAGTGAAAACCTTGCCGTCGATGTTGGCTTTGCCCACAGGCTTGCAGCTGGAAACCACTTTGCCCGTCTTTCCAACCAGCGCTTTAAGCTCTGCGCCTTCTTTATAGTCCTCAGGCAGCGCGGATTTGGTTTCGACGAGCGGTGTTTTGTTCAAAATACCCTTGCCGAGCAAAACTGAAAACAGCACAAAGACGATTGTGAAAATCAGCAGAATCAAAAATATCATCAAAAGCACCGCAAAGAACGATCTTGTGAAAACCGCCTCGCAAATGACTGCGGCAACGCCACAAACTATGCCCGAAATGCCCCAAAAGCCGAAACCAGGAATCACCGCTTCAACGATCAAGAGCACCGTGCAAAGCACGAGCAAGATGATGACTGCATAATGCATTTCTGTGAAGAATTCTACAAATTCCACGATCTTTCTCCTTTGGCCTTATTATATCACGGAAATCTGCGCTTGTAAATACCCTTTTTGAAAAATTTTGGCCGGCGCCTTGCCTGAAATATCAAAACCATTGCACAAAAAAAGCAGCCAAAAGCCGCCTAATTTTGCGTTGTTTGTTTTAAAAGAAGAGATTTTTTTCTTGAATATATCATTAGTTGGATTATGATTATTTTTTCAAAAAAGAGCGCTGAAAGTAGAAGAGATATTGCTGGGCGTAGCCGGAGAGCGAACCAAAAATTTGCAAAAGCTGGTTGCGGATTTTTGATCTGTTGGTTTCAGGCGAATAGAACATGTTGAACATTTTGTTGATCCAAGTGTCAACAGGAAAAACATCGGTGCGCCAAAATCCAAAGAGCAAAACGCAATCGGCAACCTTTGGCCCTACGCCAGAGAGCGTGATCAGCTTTTCGCGAAGCTCTTGTGTTGGCAGAGAGCGCCAGCTTTTCAGCATTTGCGGAGAAATTTGGCGGAGGGCTTTGTGCAGCTGAGGTGCTCGATATCCGAGCCCAAGCGAAACAAAATCTTGCACCGAAAGCGAAAGCAGTTGCTCGTGCGACGGAAAGCCGCCAAACTTTTCACACAGCGCAAAGAGCGACTTTTGGATGCGCTTTATGTTGTTGTTTGCTGAGATGATAAAGGAGACGAGAACCTCGAAGGCGTCATTTTTCAGCAGCCTGATGCCGCCGCCAAACTCGATCGGCTTTTGCAGGATCTCAAATTTTTCAAGCTCAGTTTTGATCTTTGAGTAGTCTGTTTTCAGGTCAAAAAACTCTTCAAAATATTTCGGATCCGATGTGACGATTTTGTAGCCAAAGTCGGTTTCAAAAAGCTGAGCGAATCGATTTTGCGACCAAACCTCATAGCCCTCAGGCGTTTTTTGATAGCGAAAAATCTGCCCGCACTCCAAGATGTGCTGCGGGTTGAAATCATTTTTGTCAAAAATCAAAATTTCATTTTTTTTTATCGAATATTTCATAAACAAAAAACCGCTCAGGGTGTCCCAAGCGGAGTGAATTAGTTGTTTTCAACTATGTTTGCTGTCTTTTTGCCGTTGTGTTTTGCAAACTTGACTGCTCCGTCTGTCAAAGCGAACAGGGTGTAATCTTTTCCAATGCCGACATTTTTGCCTGGATAAATTTCTGTTCCTCTCTGTCTGACTATGATCGAGCCTGCCAAAACATATTGTCCGTCAGCAGCCTTAACGCCAAGACGCTTTCCGCTTGAATCTCTGCCGTTTTTGGTGCTTCCGCCACCTTTGTGGTGCGCAAAAAGTTGAATATCAATTATCATTTTTTACCTCCAACTTTACGAATTTTTTTTCATTTTCACAAATAGACACCAGCGATGCGTAAAGTGTTTCGATCAAAAGGTCGGTCTGCTCGGTCGGCTCTTCAAGCTGCAAGCTCAAAAAACCGCTCCTGATTTTGACATCGGCTTTGATTTTTGCGATCTTCACGATTCCGCAAACGGTCATTTGTGCCGCCGTTGAAATCGCTGCGCAAAGGATGTCGCTGCCGTGTTCCGCCTTTCCTGTGTGACCTGAAAGTTTGAACGATACAAACCTGCCATCTTTTTTTGTGAACAAGATTTTTGTCATTTTTTAGCCTTCCACAGACAAAATTTTTAGCTGCGTGTATGGCTGTCTGTGCCCTTGCTTTGTGCGCTGATTTTTTTTAGGCTTGTATTTGAAAACGACAACTTTTTCTTCTTTGCCCTGCGAAACCACTTCGGCCTGGCAGCTTGCCTTTTTAAGCTTGTCACCAGTTTTCAAGCCTTTTTCATCGGAAATCAACAAAACAGGCAGTTCGATTTTTTCGCCGACAGCATTTTCAAGCTTTTCAACTTTGATGATGTCGCCAAGCTGAACGGTGTATTGTTTTCCTCCGGAAGATACAACTGCGAACATATTTTTTACCTCCTCTAACCAAACTCGCTGTTTGAGGCGTTTGCAAAAGCAAAACTTTTTGAGCCTTTGACATGCGGATACTTTGAAATATTAGCACAACCGGCGAAATTTGTCAAGCAAACTGACAAAAAAACGCGCCATCATGGCACGTTTTTTTTTGTTATTTATCTTTCTTTTTTGCGTCAGCGCTCTTTTTTGTGTCGGAGCCTTTTGCTTTGCGCTTTTTGTCTTTCTTAACCTTGCTGATCACAAAGTAGAGAATTACACCTGCAAGCACAAGGCAAGCCACCACGATGAGCACAGTGCCAACGATTTCATAGACGTTCATTCCGCCCTCAGCATCGGTTGAAACTTCAAACTCGATTTCGTCGTTGACTGTCTCCCAACCTGCTTCGTCTCGCACTGAAATCTCAAGGCGATATGTTCCTGCTTCGCTGAGCGTGTAGCTATACCTGTTTTCCTCAGCATTGCCGGTGTTTTCAACCTTTTTATTGTTGTTTGAGGTGTTGACAAGCTTGATTTCAAGCGTTTCAAGCAACGCATCGGTGCTTGTGACATTGTCTGAGATCGCTTGTTTGATCTTGTCAAAGTCAAGCGTCAGAGTGCTGCCAAGGTCGTATCTTTCCTCAACAAGATCGCTTGGAAGGTCGATCTTTGGCGATTCGCAGTCACCAACCGCGATAGAATATGACCTGTCGTCGTTGAGGTTGCCCTGATTGTCATAAACATAGTAGGTTATCGTATAGTTGCCGTCTCTTGTCAATTGATAGTCGATGTTGCCTGTTTCAGCATTGTAGTCATCATTGGTTGCCCAGTCAGACATATTGATTGTTGTTGTTCTGCTTGAGCTTCCTCTGTATGCAATCTGAACATAGCTTCGTGACCAGTCGATTCCTCCAGGGTCTTTTGCAGTGATTGGTGGCTGAATTGCAATAGTTTCGTTGACATTTGCAGTGACTGGATAGTCATATTCGCCCATTGTTGGAGCCGTTGTGTCTTGCACGGTGGCTCTGATTGGGTCGCTGACAAGATTGTAGGTTTTGATCGCTGTGCTGCTGATTGTGCCCACTGCTGCGTCCAATGCTTCTGAGGTTGTTCCAAGTGTAATATTGCCGTTAGAGATGGCAAGATCAAGTGTGCTGCCATCGCGAGCGATAAACTCAATGCCTGTGCGAGTGATGAGAGCTGTGTATGTTTTGCCGCCAACGCTTGCTGATGCCACACCGTTTGAAACTGTGATACCAGCCTTTCCAGAAATCTGATAAAGCTGCATATCGGTGCTTGTTTCGGTGAGCGGTGCATAGAAGAGAGCTGTGTCTTTCAAGATGACGAGATCCTGATTTTCAAGCTGGCTCACGCTGCCGCCATTTGCTGCGTTTTCAGGAGAGCCAGAGTTGTAAACAAGCCTGCCTGCGTTTTCTGAGAAGATCGTGTTATCGAAAACTGTCACCTTAACGTTATACACGAAAGTGAAGTTTCCAACAGCTCTTGCAGTGAAAACATCGCCGTCAAGAGTGTAATCGGTTGGCGCACCGTTTATGACCGAGATGAAATAATCGGTCGCTGATCTTGAATCGTCGTCAGTCACCACGCCAAGTATGCCTTCATTTTCTGCGAGTGAATATGAGATCGTCGGAGTTTCAAACTCGATCTCGGTGCCGAGCTCGATTGTCCCCTCGTCACCTATCACATTTGGTGCTTGGATGACTGGATCAGAAACATATGTTGTTCCCTCTGCGTGGAAGTAATAATAAGTTGTGATTTGGTTGCCGCCAGCATCTGTCACAACAACTTTGGCTTCATAGTCGCCGCCATACGCTGCAACAAATTTTCCGGCGAACACGCGATAGATTCCGTTGGATTTTTGAAGCTCTTGCTTGCCGGTCACAACAACTGGAGATTCAACTCGAACCTGATTTTGATCGCTGGTCGAATCTGTTGTATAAGTTATTCTGTTCACATAAACCTGAGCGTTCATGTATCTCACATTGTCGTCTGTGAATGTGAGAGTTGGAAGGATGACCTCTGAGTTCTGCTGGATTGTCTCTGGATTTTCGCTTGAATATTGCTCAGAAACAAGAACAGGAACATCGCTGTCTTCGATGTCGGCGATCTCGATCTCTTTCGTCCAAGTTGCGTCGTTGCCATAGTCATCTTCGGTCGTCACGCGGATCGTCACGCTGACAGGCCTATCCTGAGAATAATCGGTGCCAAAGATCTCGGCAAGATCGATCGAATACTCGTCGTCGAGAGTGATCGGATCGTATTGAGTGCCAGAAAGACCAGTGTAGAAGTAGTCCACAACAAGCTGCATTCTCGTGTCGTTGTCGTCGGTTGCTGTCGGCTCTTCAAAAGTGATGACAGCGTCTGTGCGATAGGAGTTTTTCAGGCTGGTTGGGAAAGTGATTGAAGGCGCCTCAGCGTCAGCAAATGAGGTGTCGCTTGTGACATTCACTTGATATGAAAGCGAGGTTGCGTTGTTGCCAGCGGCGTCGGTTGCACGGTATCTGACAGTGTAAGTTATGCCGGATTGCGAGCCGTTGAGCATATATCCGTTTGTCAAGCTGACATCGAGATAAGCATAGCCATCTTCGATTGTGAGCGACTTGTCGTTTGTCGCGATGAGATAGCCGTTTGCGTTCAACCAAGTTTTGACAGCTGCCTCGTCAGAGGTGTCAACGCCTGCTGTGGTGAGCAGGTTCAAAAGCGTGTGATTGTCTGAAAGTTTTTCAACGCTGAAATCGAAAAGGATGTTGTATTTTGCATACTGATTGCCGATTGTGATCGTTTTTGAAGAGGATGAAACCGTTCTTGTCAGTTCCATTTTATCCGCGGTCGAAACATTGTCGGTGGCGCCAACGGCGTAGATCACAATGTTGTTTGTGCGAGTTTTGGATTTGAGCTTTGTGGAAGCGTCGATATACTCTTTCACGCTGCCGTCATCGTTGAAGTTGGCGTCGTCTCCTGCGTCATATGCGATGACAACTGGAGCTCTGGAATCGCGAACGCCCTCAATGTAAAGGTCATTATACGATTTTTCTTCACCATAAAAATCATCGGCATCGTATCTGATCAAATAATCTCCGTCATCCCATGGCGTGAACATGCCGTCAACGATTGAGCCGTCTCTCGTTTCGGTGTAAGCGCCGTTTGCGTCGCGACGATAAGCGGTTACAGTGTAAGAAATTTCAACGCTCTCGCCTGATGGGTCCGCATCCTCACCTGTTGCAGCGCTCAAAGTTGGAAGTTCAACCTCAACGCCTGTGATAGCGTTGACTTGGCTGGAAGTGAGAGAAAGGTCATAGGAATAGTTTTTGTAATAAGTTTGCTCAACGCGATAGGATCTGCTGATTGAGGTCACAAACTGGCCATTTGCTGTGAAATAAGAATATCTGATCGTAAAGTTGCCAGTGCCAGCAAAAGTGTCGGCATTTTGTGAGTCAAAATAGCGCGCTGGGATGAAAAAGCTGCCCTTTGATTCTTCAACCGCAATTGGGCTGTTGTTGCCGCCAGAAACGCTGATGACAACATATGCTTTGCCATTTGCAGCCGCTTGATCGTTTGTTGAAAGGAATGCAACATCCTGCTCGACGTCGTTTTCATCTAAAACTGTTGGAAGCGGAAGAGCGAGATCTTTCAAATTGCCATTGTTTTTTGCCTTGACAAGGTCGATGTCATAAACGCTTGGGATAACATTTGGATCGTTTTCGGCAAAATCAAAGTAAGCGTCTGAAATTCTGCTGAAAACGCTGTATTCTGTTGAGAAGTGTTTGGTTTCGCCGCCTTTGAGCGTGATATCGATCGTGTATTCAACGATATACTCTCCTGCACTACTGAGCTCAACCGTGCCATAAACCGCTTCGCTTGGTTTTTCAAGACCTGAGATAATATCGGCATTCGAGTTTTTGGTTATTTCAAGCGGAACATTTGAGTTTGCGTATGTAACCGAAACCGATGATGTGATGTCAGTGATCTGCGAGCCACCATAGCTAATGGAATAGTAGTTTGCAGCATAAGGGTTGGTTCCTTCCTGCTCTTCTTCAAGGCCGATTGGAATTTTGGCTTCGTCACCAAAATATGCCGCGCGAATTTCGTAAGCCCCAGTTGTAGGCGCGCTTTGCTTGATGTTTTGAACGATGATCGCCTCGGAGCCTATCGTCTCGTCAACATAGTCGGCGCTTGTGCTTGACAAGCCAACTGGAAACATCGTCAGCGAAAAAGCTGCGGCAAGCGCTGCGGCTGAGCCTTTGAAAAGTTTTGATGAACCTGTTTTTTGTTTTTGAAACATATTTGTGTCACCTCAATTTAAGTAATATCCGACAATCCTAAATTACCAGATGTTTTATTTTAATATATAACGACAAATAAGTCAATCGATTTGCAGAATTATTTGCTCTTTCTGGTCAATTTTTCACAGAAATTCCGCTTTACTTAGTTTGCCAAACCGCGCAAAAGATATGTAAAAATATTTTTTTTGCCCGGCGAACAAAAAATGTAACAATTTTTGGCTCGCGATAATAATATGTTAATGTGTAAGCGATAACTGCACAAATATGCATAGGACAAAAAATTTAGGAGGTACATATGAACTTTTTTGGAGGCTTCGGCAACGGTGGTTGCGGCTGTGATTGCTGCTCTATCTTGATCCTTCTCATGCTTCTGCAATGCTGCGGCTGCGGCAACAATGGTGGCTGCGGAATCGACATCTGCACACTTCTTCTTGTGCTCGTGCTTTGCGGATGCTGCGGCAACGGCTGCGGTTCAAACTGCATGAACAAGTGCTAAAAAAGCAATGAATTTTAAAAAAAGACCCTAAATATCAAAAATAGGGTCTTTTTTTCTTTACTTTTTTGACAAAATAAGTTAAAATAACAAAAACACAGTAAAAGGACAGAGACAAATGAATTCTGCACAAAAAAAATACGGAATGGATGCTGAACTGTTGTGGAAAGACCGCAAGCGCTATCTTGGGATGCCGCTTTCTTTCACGCGTTACCGACTCATCAAAAATGGCGACAAGTGGCTGAAACTTTTTTCAGACATAGGGCTGCTTTATTCGCTTGTGGACGAGCTCAACATCTATCGTGTGCAGGATATCACCCTTCACCAAACTTTGTTCGACAAAATCTTTGGAACCGGAACGATCATTTTGTATTCCAACGACGAACGCAACCCAGAATTTAGGCTCAAACACATTGCAAGACCCTATAAGGTCAGAGAAATGCTTTCAAACTTCATCGAAAACGAAAGAGCAAAACGCAACGTGCGAATTTCGGAATTTCAGTATTAAACAAAAAAAACAAGCTCGCAAGTGGAGCTTGTTTTTTTACACGCTTTTTTAACACGCTTTTTTAACACGCTTTTTTAACACGCTTTTTTAACACGCTTTTTTAACACGCTTTTTT
>CALVZD010000019.1 GCA_944372435.1 uncultured Clostridia bacterium
TGGTGCAAGAGATGGGAGTTGAACCCACACGACTTTTAAGGGTCACTGGCACCTGAAACCAGCGCGTCTGCCATTCCGCCACTCTTGCATAGTTTTTGAAGGCTTTTTTATTATAATACAAACGCGCAAAGTTTGTCAATAAAAAACCCGCACTTTGTGCGGGCCTCAAATTTAAAATGAAACTTTTGGTGCGATGCGCTCTTCGGCATTTTCGATGGCAAACATCACCTTTTCCTCAAACTTGTAGTGCTTGCCAACGATGTTGGAAGGAAAAGTCTCCAACAAGTTGTTGTAAACTTTGACCGAACCGTTGTAATACTTTCTTGAATTTGCAATTTCGTTTTCGATGTTTCGCAAGCTGTTTGAAAGCTCCATAAAGTTTTGGTTTGCCTTTAAGTCTGGATAATTTTCGGCAACGGCGAACAAAGATTTCAGCGTTCCTGCCAGCCAGTTTTCGTTTTTTGCCTTCTCAGCCGGAGCATCTGCCGTCATACACGAGTAACGCGCTTTCATAACCTCTTCAAGAGCCTCTTTTTCGTGCTTTGCATAACCCTTCACCGTTTCAACGAGGTTAGGAATAAGGTCGTATCTTTTTTTCATATAAACATCCATCGTCGAATAAGCCTCGTCGATGTCGTTTTCCATAGTTTTGAATTTGTTGTAGGTGACAATCCACCAAATCGCAAAAATCACACCGACAAGCAGCAGCCCGCCCAGCACGATAAGCAAAATAATCCACCAAGCCATAGTTTCCTCCTTAAATTTTTTGTTACATAGATATATTACAACATTTTCCATAATTTTACAACTATTTTAAGGCAGTGTAAAATTTTTTGCATAACTTTGTGCAGTTTTTTTGAACATGTGCTTTGCCTTGCATTTTTTTTGCAAATATTGGGCAAACTTTCTTGTGAAAAAGGCTGTTTGTCAAAAAAACTTTACAAGTTAAACACTGTTCACAGTCGCACGACAACTTTTGTAAAATTTTTCTCTCAAAATAGCTCTTTGTGCTATGTTGTTACAAATATTGCGCCGACTTAGTGATAGTATAAAGGCAAGAATAAACAATATTCGACAAAAAAGAGGTGGATCATGAAAGGTTTGAAGGAAATTAGAAAAAAGAAGGGCTACAACCAGCAATATGTTGCAACAAAGCTCAACATCTCTCGCGAGGCGCTTTCATACTACGAAAACGGCAGACGCGAGCCAAGCTTTGCAACACTCAACGCTTTGAGCAAGTTTTTCAATGTTTCAATAGACTATCTTATCAACGGCAAAGAGTTTTCTAAAAAATAACTCGCTTCAAATTTCAAGAAAAGGCAGTGCAATTTTTTGCTCTGCCTTTTTTGTTTCAGTCACATCATTTCGAGAAAAACCTTGTAAAAACGATAGCTTTCAAACAGGTCAAATTTTGAAATCACCTCCCAAGGCGCGTGCATAGAAAGCACAGGAATGCCAGCATCTATCACTTGCATACCGTATTCCGCCAAAATGAAAGCGACCGTTCCTCCGCCGCCAGCATCCACTTTGCCCATCTCGGTGAATTGATATGTGATGTCGTTTTCATCCATGAGTTTGCGCAAAGCCGCGATATACTCAGGATTTGCGTCGTTTGAATCGTTTTTGCCGCGCGAGCCGCCATATTTGCAAAACGCCACACCACGAAACAAAAGCGCTTCGGTCTTTTTGTTGGAAGGTTCTGGCCAGTTCGGATCATACCCTGCCGTCACATCGCATGAAATCACCTGACTTTTGTTGAGAGCGCGCTTAAAAGCAAGCTCGTTATACTCGCCGCAAAGCGCCATAACCTCCGCGACCATATTTTCAAAAAATTTGCTCTTCATGCCAGTGGCGCCCGTTGAGCCAATCTCCTCTTTGTCTGCCAGCACAACAACTTGCGCTCTCTTGCTCGGCGGATTTGTCATGAGCGCCTGCACGCAAGCAAACGCAAGGCTTCTGTCGTCATGACCATAACCCATTATCATGCTGCGATCAAAACCAAAATCTCTCGCTTTGCCTGCTGGCACCACCTCGATTTCGGAGGAGATGAGGTCCTTTTCCTCCACACCGATCGACTTTAACACTTTGAGCACCGCAGTTTTGGGCGACGCGTTTTCGCCCACTCCTCCGACAATCAAATTCAGCTTTTCGCCAATAATTTTGTCGCTCTCTTTTGACAAATGCGGCAAAAGATCGGTCACTCCAAAAACAGGATCATTTTCATCCTCGCCGATTTTCAAATCTATCTTGGTTGCGTCCTTTTTGCAAACGAGTCCGTGCAAGGCAAGCGGAAGTGCCGTCCACTGATATTTTTTTATGCCGCCATAGTAGTGCGTGTCAAAAAGACAAAACTCGCTGCTGTCGCCGCACTCACCGTCCTCGTATAGCGGCTTGCTTTTAAGATCCAAGCGAGGACTGTCGATGTGCGCGCACAAAATGTTCATGCCCTTTTCAAAAGGCTGAGTGCCAACAACAAACGCCACAAGCGCCTTGTTCATGTTTATCGCATAAACCTTGTCGCCAGGCTTTAATTTTGTCTTGCTTTCAATGAGCTTTGAAAGCGGCCGAAACCCCTTTTGTTCAAGCTCAGCCGCGAAAAACTTGATGCACTCTCTTTCGGTTTTGCACTCGCTCAAAAAGCTTTTGTATCGGTTGCAAAAGTCGTTCATCCTGCCAGAGTTTTGATCTATTTTTGACGGCCTGCGGCTGCCGTTTGTCTTTTTCTCCACAAAAAATCTCCTTTCTTAGTCATCTGCTTTGCGTTAATATTATTGACAAGTTTTGGATTTTTTTGCGCAAAAAAAACTGCCAAATGGCAGTTTAAAAATGAAATTCAACGCTGCACGCGGTTGGCGCGCCATCAAGCTTGACGCTTTCAGAGATTTCAAGACCAGCGATAGCCAAGATGTTGTTGCCATCGGCAAGCACAGGAATAAAGTCGCGTTTGCGTTGCGGCACTTTTTTGTCGATCAAAAACGATTTGAGCTTTTTTGTGCCTCCGCCAAACTTGGTGAAAACGTCGCCGTCTCTTCTCAACCTCCAAACTGCGTTTTTTGGCACCTTTCGAAAGTCGATAAAAATCACACCCTCTTTTGGCGAGAAGTCTTTGACACGCTTTACGATCAGCTTGCCCATGGTTGGCACTTCAAACTCGCCGCACTTAAACTCACAGCTAAATTCTGGAACTTCTATCTTTTTGTTGTAAAGCGTGAGATATTCGTAGTCCTTGACTGCCACAACATCAAACGGCAGTGAGACTCGCTTTCCGTTTTCCGCGCTCGTTGCCAGCGCCATGATCATGTCGATATGCTTTTTTTCAAAGTCGACTTTGACGCCGATGTTTTTAAGAACTTTGATGATCATGCGCGAGATGATCGGCTTTTTGTAAAGGAAATAGCTGAGCGGAATTTTGGCCTCTTTTTCTTCATAGATCACAGCGTCATCATACACCTGAGAGGAGATGAAATCGTCGTCCTCTTTGAGCGTTTCGCCAAACTGGCAGATCGATTTGATCGCGCCTGGCCATTTTTTGGAAACCTCCGGCAAAACGATATTGCGCAAAAAGTTGCGTGAGTAGGCGTTGTCTTTGTTTGAGCTGTCCTCAACATAGTCGAGATTGTTGAAATTGATATAGTCCAAAATCTCCTCTTTTGAGGTGGTCAAAAGTGGGCGGATGTATCTGCCGTCGCGAACTGGCTCCATGCCGCGCGCACCAGCCATTCCAGAGCCGCGAAAAATGTGCATCAAAATCGTCTCCGCCTGATCGCTGAGATGATGCGCGAGCGCAAGTTTGTCGATGACATCCTTTTTAAACAGCGAATCAAAAATGGCATACCTGCCCTCTCTTGCCGCTGTTTCAATGCTGATGCCCCTGTCTTTTGCAAGCTTTGTCGACTCGATCCTAAACTTGTAGGATCTCACGCCCATAGCTTTGCACATCGAAAGCACAAAGTTCGCCTCGTCGCGAGACTCCTCTCTGATCCCATGGTCGATGTGGATCGCCACAACCTCAATGTCGAGCTTTTCGGCGTTCTCGTGCAAAAAATGCAACAGCGCCATAGAATCGCTTCCACCGCTGACTCCAACCCCCACTCTGTCGCCAGGGCTGATCATATTGTTTTCTTCGATAAATTTCAACACATTTTGCATAATTAACCTCGTGTGTTGAAATTATACACGAAAATCGCAGCCAAATCAAGATTTATTTTAAAATTGATGAAACTATTTTGATTTTAAGCGTCAAAAACTTTAACGACAAACACTGTCATGTCATCTCGCGCTCTGCCGTCGTTGTTCGCGAGCGCTTGATCCAAGATTTTGTCTGCGATCACCTGCGGATTTTGAGAATAACACGATTTGACAAAATCTTCCAAAACCTGATCGCTGGCAAAACTGTCGCTGACGCCGTCACTCATCAAAACTATGTTGTCGCCGCTTGAAACCACCATTTTTTTGGTGGCAGGCGCGGCTTTGTCTACAATGCCAAGCGGCAGCGCGCCACTGCCGACGATCTTTGCCTCCTCGCTTGACAAAATAATCGAAATCGGAGACGCCATTTTGATAAAGTCAGCAAGCCCATTTTTTAAGTCAAGCACGCAGACATCGAGCGCCGAAAATTTTTCTTCACGTTGCAACGAGAGCAATTTGTTGACGCTTGAAAGCACAAGTTCGCTTTCAAATCCTGCCTTGTAAAAATTTTCGATCAAGCCTATCGCCACTTCGCTCGTGTTTTCCGCCTCACGACCGCTGCCCATGCCGTCGCAAAGCGCAAACATGAATCTGTCATCATTCAGCCTCTGCACGCTGTGACTGTCGCCGCTGTGCGAGCTGCCCGCCTTTGTGCATTGCGCAATTGCAAACACGCAGTCAAATTTGGAGGCAGTTTTCAGCGAGAGCGTCGTCCAGCCAGGTTTGGTGGAAGGAAATTTTTCAAAAACGCTCATCTTCGACTTGCAAATTTTGCCGATCACATCTGGAATCTTGAGTTTTTCAGCATCGGCATTTCTTACGACGATCGAGGCCTCACTCGTTCGCGCGTCCTTTTCATACACGATCACATCCGAGCAGACGATATCGTTAAACAGCAGCTCGTCGACGATTTTTTGTTCGCGCTTGCCATCGAAAGCAATCTCGGCGTCCACCTCTTTTGAAAGGTTTTTCATAACCCCTGAAATTCCTCCCAGCTGCTCGGCGATCAAAAGCTTGGAGGTGTCGATGTTTGAAAGCATTCCGCTGTAAGATTTATACTGCCTTGCAAGGCTGTTTGTTGCGGTGATTATTCCATTTAGCCTGCCACAACGAGCGTTGAGATAGCTCGGGATGTCGAGAAGCGTGATCTTGCCTTTTTCAAACGCGATTGTGACAAGCTCGCCGAGCACCTTTTCGGTCTCAGCCTGAAAAGTGCGGTGGCATCGCGCGCGATCTGGGCAGCTTTCGCAATTTCGCGAAACTATCTCGTCGCGCAAAAGTTTTTTCACTTCCTCTTCGTTCAGGTTTTGCTTGACCAGCCCACGAAACACCTTGTCCATCTCGCCAAAGACATCTGAAAGCGAGCTGAGCCTGCGTTTTAGCACTTCGCGATTGCGGTTGACCACATTCTTGATCGCCGCGCGGTCGCCTTTGAGGTCAAAAATGCCCTTGACGGAATCGTATACCTTGTCTGGAATCAGCACAAAAACGAGAGAGCTTATCGACACCGGCAAAATTAAAAGCCATGAAAATTCAGCGTAGAGCTGAAAATAAAAGCCGATGACAAGCTCTGCCGCAACGAGCGCCACCGCGGAAAAATATTTGCGATAGCTTTTGAACGGCGAAATTGCAAGCGCCCAAAGGATAAAGGGCGCAAGATAGAGGGGGTTCAAAGTTGAAAGCAGCGTTCCAAAGCCCAAAATCGCGGCAACGAAGATCGAATAGTAGCTTTTGGAGCAATAAGTGATTGCAAGCAAAACAAAAGACACGAAAAGCTTTAAAAATGAAAAGCCATAAAGCTCAACCGAAACGAGGCCTCCGGCGATCGCCATAAGAAGAGTGCCGCCGCTGACAAGTTCCACCAGAGACAGGCGAAAGCTGGTGCCACGAACAAAAATTGCCTCAAACAGCGTGACGAGGCCGAGCATAAAGAGCACGCCTATCGCCGCGGAGGCGACGGCGTAGTAGATCGCGTTGATATTGCCAGAGGTCGCTGCAAAAACGACTTTGGCAATCTGGCTTAAAAAGGCAAAAATCGCAAGCTCCCAAACAGCCATGGTTTTTTTGCAAAAAAAGTGAACAAGATACGGCACCACCAAAAACGCGACAGCGCTGACTGCCGAAACTATTGCCCCGACCGAAAAATCCAGCAGCAGGCTGCTGAATAAAAATGCTGGGCAGACCAGCCAAATTTTTTGGTTTGCCCAAACGAGCGCAAACATCATCGAAAAAGCAAAAGGAAAAATCACCCCAGCGATAGACGAGAGGTTGAGCACAAAAAACAGACCCACAAAACCTATTGCCAAAATGAGATATTTCAACTTTTCAAAAACTTTCATCGACCTCTCCTGCAAAAGCGATTATATCTCAAAACAAAAAAGGCCGCTGAAAAATATTTGCGGTCTTTTTGTCATTTTAGCGAAAGTTTTGTCTTAAACTTAGTTGAGGTTTTGCTTGCCCACAAAATCTTCAATCTGACGCACGGTCTCGTCGAGGTCAATATTCTCGATGATTTTGTCAAATTTTGAGCTGAGCTGTCTTTCCAAAAAATATCTGCCCATGCGCACCTTGATCATCTCGTTGCTCTCTCCTCGCCCTTTGAGGCGGGATAGCAGCACCTCGTCTGGTGCGTCCAAAAAAATCGTTTTGCAGTTTTTTCTGCCCAAATGTTTTTGGATTTTGACCGCCCCATAAACATCGAGATCTTTGATGAAATTTTTGCCTGAGGTTTTGATATGTTCGAGCGCCGACAAAAGCGTGCCATACATGAGGTCAGCGTGCACATTTTCGTATTCAAAAAATTCGCCGCGCTCAATCATCTGCTCAAACTGCTTTTTTGAAACGTGTATGTATGCGTCTTTTTCGCCTGGGCGTTTTGCCCTTGTGGTGACCGCTTTCAAATAGCAAAGCCCTGGATGCCTTGCCATCAACGCATTAATCACCGAGTTTTTTCCGACCCCAGACGGACCTATCAAAATCGTGAGCATATAGTCTCCTTTTTTGCAATTTTAACACATCCGAAAATTTCTTCAAAACTTTTTACAGGCGAAAATAATCCAAAATCCCACAGACGACCGCATAGCAAATGTCCTGCCGGTAGCTCTCGTCGAGCAAAAGCTCTTCCTCCTCGAGATTTGAAAGAAAGCCAAACTCGACAAGCGCACCCGGGATTTGAGTGCAGTTTAAAATATAAAGGTCGCCGTCGCTCGCCGAACTTTTGGCGTAGGCGATGCTGTCATGCAGCGAAGTTTGTATGCTTTGGGCAAGCTCTTTGCCTCCCTGATTTTTGCTATCAAAAAAAACCTGCGCGCCTCGCGAGGATGTGAGAGGAAAAGCGTTCATGTGCACGCTTAAAACAACATCGGCGCCGCTCTCTTCGATGATCTTTTGCCTCGCCTCCATGTCCGATCGCTTTTTGTTGTCGGCAACTGGCGAATAAAGTCCGCTCAAATCGCTCCTCGTCATCACCACCCTCATGCCGAGCCCCTCGCAGATCGTTTTTATCGTTTCGGCATACTGCAAATTCAGCTCGTTTTCAGTGATCCCGCTCGCCTTGCCCACTGCTCCGCCATCCCGCCCGCCATGCCCTGCGTCAATGACGATGGTGCGAAGTGGCTTTGGCGACGCCTCCGCCTGCACGGCATAACAAACGCCAACAACAGAACAAATCAAAATCACGCATAACAACACAGCACTCAAAACGCGCTTTTTGACCACGAGGAATTTCATATGATATTTTATTAATCAACCCTAGCCAATAAAACCAATTTCTACTCAAAATTTTGGCACGCAAAGTTGAATGCGCAAAATCTTTTATTGTAAAATTATTCTTGTTTATACAAATCGCTTCAAATTAAAAGGAGAATGTGATAAAATATGAGTATATTTGATGGAATAATACGGATTGATGACGAAGGTAATATTATATACAACAAATGGATAGAATGGGAACATTATTTGATCGTAAATAAACCTGATTGGCTTAGACAAATTTTACGAGCAATAGCGGCTTTGGTTGGACATTGCATGACTTGCACAGTTTTAGATGGTTGTTATTTCGTTGAAAGAATAATGCCGACCTTGCCTTTGCATACAAATTGTGATTGCCGAAAACTAGATCAGTGTTTCATTAATGTAAAATCAAATGCTAAAGCTGAATGTGATTTACGAAAATTTACCGATTATGTTTTTAAAGACGATTCGAATGGTAAAAAACAAATTTTTTTAGATTTAGGATATGATGCAAATGACTCAATTTTCTTACAGAAAGAATTTTGCAAACAAGCACTTAATAATTACCTATTAGGAAATTATCGACTTAAAACTTTAGATGAAAGAGGGCAAAGATTGGCTATCCCAATAATATTAAATGAGAGATCTTTTTACAGTGGCTGGATGATGTATCCAGAAGGTTTAATAAAAAATACCACACCATTTGGAGGTTGGATAAAATGAAAAAATTTGACTTGGCATGTTTAAACAATGACGCGTCTTACAAAAAATTTGGCGTTGTTAAAAATATGCACGGCATAATCATCGAGCTCGGTCAAAACTATGCCGCGACTGTGTTTTTTAATCCGCGCAATGCCAGCGAATTCACTTTGCTAAACGTAAATAAAAATGATATAAGTCTAGACAAAGAAATTTTGCCTGAAAATGTTAAGATAGAATTAGAAAATAATATAGAAAAGATAAAATCAAAAGAAAACTGCATTTTTTCGCCGCCCAAATTTAAGGTATACGACAAAGTTGAATTGCTTGTTGAAGACGAAAAATATACAAAGTTTGGATTACACAAAGGAGCAATCGGCTTTGTCATAGATGATGACATCATAAATAATTGCGTTGAAGTCGACTTTTCTGGTTTAGACGAAAACAGCGAACACTTCGGAGAAACATTCTCAATTAGCATAGATGATCTCAGGATAATAGCTCGCTAAGTATATTCTTTTTCTTTTTACCTATTGACTTTGTGAGTGATTTGTGCCAAACTAAGCTTGTTTAGGAGAAAGCCTTGAATTTCTGCCTGGCTCTTGGGAAAATTATGACTAAAAAGGAGAAGCAAAATGGAAGAAATCAACTTTGAATATGCAGCATACCTCATGGCGGAGGCCGCAATAAACGAAGCTATTAAAAACCAGAGGGAACGATGATGGAAAAGAGTTTTGATTGGTATGAGCAAGCGCAAATCGACGATATGGGCGACCTGCAAATGGTTTTTGGGCTCGATAATGTGCTGTGCTTTCGAAAAAATTCGGTTACGGCAAATTCGATGTCCATCCCTAGCTCGCTATTGCATGGCGACGATATGACAAAAGGTATCAAGGCGGTTATTGTTGAGGACCCAGCGACCAAGATAAAAAGTCTTGTGGTGTTTTTTGGAAAAGATAATTTCATGAAAGTTTGTCACAATGGCATCAATGTGAATGAATCAACCTTTTCTTACAACGACAACGCCTACAAGTTTTTAAAAAACCGCAGAAGAGAGCTGATGTTCGACAAAAACGCAAGAAGGCAATTTGCTTTTCGTGACGCAAATTTGAGAAAAATGAAAAAGCTTTACAATGAAAACTTTGTGCCAAAGGTTTTGCTAAAAGAAAATCCTTACAAAGTTTTAAACAGCGTTCATACGGCGGTTCGAGACGAGGTGCTCTTAAATCAAAAAGAGGTCGAGGACGGTTTGGAGCTTGACGAAATGACGCAGCGAAACCTTGCCGAAACGTTTTTGGAAAATTGCAGCGAGATAACTTCAAAACACTATGAAAATCTTTCAAATGAATTTTTTCCTCATGTCGCGCTTTGGTCAACAGCGATTGGCGGCGGAGTTGCTCTTGGTGGAACGATGCTGCTCAAACACGCTGAAACTGGCTCCCCTCTCAACCTGGCTTTTGGGGCGATTGGCATCGTGGGCGCGGTTTTGGCAGCATATGGAATTGCAGGTGCGGCAAAAAGGCAGATGCGAAAAACGCGTGAGCTGAGATCCGCCATCGAGCACTATGCAAAACAATACGAAAGCCAAAAAATCGAACACGATCTTTTGAAAAAGTAAACGCAAAAGATTTTGACGGCTTTGGTGAGTAGAAAAAACTTAAATCAAAACAAATCGGCATTTTTGTTGACTTTGGGCAAAAATATGTGCTAGAATACAAAAGAGGAAAGCATGAAAAGACAAAACAATAACAACAATAATAACTTTTCACATCACGCCGTTTTGTGAGCTTTTGTTGCGATTTTAAGATATAAAAAAATCACAGGTTCACAAAACCCGTGATTTTTTGTTTAAGAAAGATTTTGTTTTTGACCTGTTAAGGTGTATAATACAAAAAAAATTGCTTTCCAAAAGGGAGAAAATATGGAACTTTCCGAAATTAAACATTTGGCAGAACTTTCAAAGCTCGAGTTTTCGCAAACAGAACTTGAAGCTTTTGCCTCAGATTTTGCCAGCCTTGTTTCGCTTGCCGACAACATTAAAAACGCAGATGTCAAGGGCAAGCGCGTTTTGCAAAGCATAAAACTTGGCGACCTAAGAAAAGACGAAACAAAAAAGAGCCTGCCTTGCAAAGTTATCCTTGCAAATGCTCCTCTTGCAAAAAAAGACAGCTTTGTCGTGCCAAGGGTGGTGGAGTAAAATATGGAAATCACAAAATTGTCAGCAGTAGAAATCAGAAAAAAAATTCTTTCAGGCGAGCTTTCATGCAAACAAACGGTTGAAAGCTTTTTGAAACAGATTGAAAAAAACACCGCCTACAACGCAGTTTTGGAGATTTTTGATGACGCGCTTGCAAAGGCGGAAGAGATGGACAAAAAGATCGCTGCGGGCTTTAAAGGAAAGCTTGCTGGCGTGCCTGTGATCATCAAGGACAACATCTTGTATGAGGGCAAAATTTGCAGCTGCGGCTCGAAGTTTTTGAAAAACTATCGCGCACAATACAACGCAACCGTCACCGACAGGTTGCTTGCAGAAGGCGCCGTGATTTTAGGCAGAGCAAATATGGACGAGTTTGCCATGGGCAGCTCAACCGAAAATTCCGCCTTTGGCATAACTCACAATCCAATCGATTTTGACCGCGTGCCTGGTGGATCGTCGGGCGGAAGTGCCTGCGCCGTTGCTCTTGATATGTGCCCTATTGCACTTGGAACCGAAACCGGTGGAAGTGTCAGACAGCCAGCAAGCTATTGCGGCATCTACGGCCTAAAACCGTCGTATGGCAGAATTTCGCGATACGGAGTTGTCGCCTTTGCAAGCTCGCTCGATCAAGTGGGGATTTTTTCTAAGAGCATAGAGGACAACGCCCTGATGCTTGAAGTGCTGGCAGGAGAAGACGAAAACGATGAAACTTGCTCCAAGCAAAAGGTGGATGACTATTCAAACTTTTCGGATGCAAAAAACCTTAAAATCGGCGTGCCGGCCGAGATCCTTAAAATGACAAAAGGCTTGGAGTGCGAAGCAAACTTTGCAAATTTTGTCGACTTTTTAAAAGCCTGCGGCCTGCAAGTTGTGCCTGTTTCAATCAAAGATATAGAACTTGCCCTTGCAACCTACTATATCCTCGCCCCTGCCGAAGCTGCGAGCAACTTGGCGCGTTTTGACGGCGTCAAGTATACCACTCGAAATGCCGACGCAAAAACCTTGCAGCAAATTTACAAAAAAAGCCGCAGCGAGGGTTTTGGCAAAGAGGTCAAGAGAAGGATAATGCTTGGCAACTATGTGCTATCTTCCGGCTATTACGACGCCTACTACAACAAAGCCAAAGCGGTTCAGGGGCTGCTGATCGACGAATGCAACAAAGCCTTTGAAAGCTGCGATGTGATGATTATGCCAACAACTCTCGGCGAGGCTTTCAAAATCGGCAGCAAGCCAAGCGACCCTGTTGAAACCTACAAAGAGGATGTTTTCACTGTAACGGCGAACATCGTTGGATGCCCTTCGCTTTCGATTCCGTTTGGAAAAGGCAAAAACTTGCTCCCTCTTGGGATCCAGCTTTTTGGCAAAAAGTTTGACGAAAAAACAATTTTTAGCCTTGCAAAATTTATTGAGGAAAAAAGGTAGGAGGCAAAGGTATGCAATACGACGTTATCATCGGTCTGGAAGTTCATGCCGAGCTAAAAACCAAAAGCAAATGTTTCTGCTCCTGCAAAAACGAATATGGCTCCTCGCCAAACACCAACTGCTGCCCAGTGTGCGTGGGTCTGCCAGGCGCCTTGCCTGTGCTCAACAAGTTTGCAGTTGAGCAGACGATAAAAGCAGGGCTCGCTCTCGGCTTTGAGATCAACCGCACGGCGATCTTTGAGCGCAAAAACTATTTTTATCCAGATCTTTCCAAGGCGTATCAGATCAGCCAGCTGGAAAAGCCGATCTGCATAAACGGTCACCTGCGCGTTTTTGACAAAGACATCCCAATCAACCGCATACACCTTGAAGAGGACGCCGGAAAACTTGTGCACAGCGGAAGCGAAACCTTTGTCGACTACAACCGCGGCGGCGTGCCACTCATCGAGCTTGTCACAGACGCCTTGAAAGAGCCACATATGGAAAGCGCCGACGAGGCCATCGAGTTTTTGACAAAGCTGAGGCAGATATACATCTACGCCGGCGTTGCCGACTGCGAGCTTGAAAAGGGGCAAATGAGAGCGGATGTCAACATCTCCCTCCGCCCAAAAGGCAGCAAGGAGTTTGGCACCAAGGTCGAAATGAAAAACCTGATGGGCTTCAAATCGATTCATGCGGCAATAAAATATGAAATCGCCCGCCAGAAAGAAATTTTGGACGACGGCGGAAAAATCGAGCAGGAGACGAGAAAATGGGATTTTGACAAAGGCGAAAGCTTTGCTATGCGAAGCAAGGAAAACGCCGAGGACTATCGTTATTTTCCAGATCCAGACCTGCTTGCTGTGGAAATATCAGACGAGGATGTTGCGCGCTTGAAAAAATCGCTCCCGCCTCTCCCTGACGAGATCAAGAAAAAGTATATGTCTGAGTATGGCCTGAGCGAATACGACACCGATGTCATCCTAGCCGACAAAGAAATCGCCGATTTTTATGAGGCGTGTCTGGCGCTTTATCCTCAGCCAAAGTCGATAGCAAACTGGTTTACGACCGAAGTGCTTGCACGCGTGAAAGGCGGCGCAGGGCTAGGGATAAGCAAAGAAAATCTCGTGTGGCTGATAAAAGCTGTCGACGAAAAAAAGATTCAGCGCCTGAGCGCAAAAGAGTTTTTGGCAGACATTTGGGGCACCGATGTCAATGCTGAAAGCGAGGCGAAAGCGCGCGGCATCATGGCCGACCTTTCATCAGACTTTGTGTTTGAAATTTTGGACAAGGTTTTGAAAGAAAAAAGCTCGGTCGTTGAGCAGTTTAAACGAGAAAAAGACGAAAAGATTTTGAACTTTCTTGTTGGCCAAGTCATGAAAGAGACGCGCGGCAAAGCTAACGCGCAAGAAGTCAAAGAAAAGCTCAAAGAAAAGTTGGGCATTTAAGGAGAAAAGTATGTATAGAAACATGATGCTTGAAAAAGTTGATGAATCGCTTATTGGAAAGTCTGTCGAGCTTGCCGGTTGGGTGAACACCATCCGCGACCACGGCGGCATTGTTTTCATCGACTTGCGAGACAAAACAGGAGTCGTTCAGCTGAAAACGCATGACGACAGCCTGCTCACATCGCTGACGCGTGAAAGCGTGATAAGCGTCAAAGGCAAGGTCGTTTTGCGAGACGCCGACACCGTCAACCTTGCGATAAAGTCTGGAAAAGTTGAAGTTGAAATCGACGAAATGACGGTGCTTTCAAAATCCAAAGCGATGCTGCCTTTTGATGTGAAGGACAGCATGAAAGTAAACGAAGAGGTCAGGCTGAAATATCGCTATCTTGACCTGAGGAACGACCGCATGCAACAGATGCTTGCTCTGCGCGCAGATGTGGCATTTGACACTCGCGTCATTATGCGCGAGCTAGGCTTTACCGAAGTTGCCACCCCTATCCTCACTGTTCCAAGCCCAGAGGGCGCAAGAGACTATCTTGTGCCAAGCAGAGTTCACAAAGGCAAATTTTATGCTCTGCCACAGGCGCCACAGCAATTTAAACAGCTTTTGATGTGCGGAGGCGTTGACAAATATTTTCAAATTGCCCCTTGTTTTCGTGACGAAGACCCAAGAGCGGACCGCTTGACCGGCGACTTTTATCAAATCGACATGGAGATGAGCTTTGCAACGCAGGATGACGTGCTCGCTGTGGTGGAAAAGCTTGTTGACGGCTTGTTTTCAAAATACAGCAAATTTGCTTTCAACAAAGGGCCTTTTGTGAGATATTCGTTCAAGGAGGCGATGGAAAAGTTTGGCACCGACAAGCCTGATCTTCGCAACCCTATCCGCATGACCAGCCTCGCAGATGTTTTTGCCGAAACGACCTTTGCCGCGTTCAAAGACCGCACTGTCGAGGGCTTTTCGGTCAACGCAAGCAGCCAGCCACGCAGCTTTTTTGACAAGCTTCAAGCGCTTATGCTTTCAGAGGGCGCTGAGGGGCTCGCCTGGGTGCGCGTGCAGCCAGACGGCAGCTTGAAGGGCCCTATCGTCAAGTTTATCACAGAAAAAGAGTGCGAAAACCTGAAAGCCAAAACGGGAGCCCAGGTCGGCGACGACATCTTTGTCATAGCTGACGCCAACCCAAAAACCTGCTACAAACTTGCAGGCCTGCTAAGGCAAGAAGTTGGTGAAAAGCTCGGCCTCGTGGACAAAAGCAGGATCGAGTTTTGCTGGATCGTCGATTTTCCTATGTTCGAGCTCAGCGACGAAGGCAAAATTGAGTTTTGCCACAATCCGTTCAATATGCCAAAGGCCAGCCTCAAAGACCTTGAAACCAAGGACCCTCTTTCGATCGAGGCGTATCAATATGACCTCGTCGCAAACGGCTATGAAGTGGCCTCTGGCGCCGTTCGAAACACCGACAAGGATATTATGCTCAAGCTTTTCGAAATTGTCGGCTATGGCGAAGAGGAAATTCAAAAACGCTTTGGCGCTCTTTACACCGCCTTCCAATTTGGCGCGCCACCACACGCCGGCGTAGCCCCTGGTTTTGAAAGGCTGCTCATGCTCATGCTCGGCATAACAAACATCCGCGATGTTGTGCCATTCCCTATGAACAGCAGAGCTCAGGATCTTTTGATGGGCGGCCCAATCGAAGCCGACGAAAAACAGCTGCGCGAGCTGCACATAAAATTAAGGCAATAAAAGAATCGAACTAGAAAACTGCAAAATGCGCTGCAAACAGGAGGACTCGCCCTCCTGTTTTTTGTTTCAAAACCAAACAAATTCCTCTTTGCGCTTGACAAAAACGCAAAATTTTTTCATACTAAAAATATGAAAGCTTTTCTTCTCGTCGTTTCGGTCATAATGGCGGTTTCTGGTGGATATTCCGCCGGAGACGAGCTTTTTGTCATCGCAAATTCTGCTTTTTTGTATGCCACTCCGTCGCTTTCAAGCGAGCGGCTTTTGCAGCTTGAAAAGAGCGAGACGGTCACGCTGATCTCAGAAGCTGAAAACGGCTTTTTGCAGGTGGAATATAACGGCGTGCAAGGCTATGTTTACAGCGAGCTTGTCGGCGAAGTTTTGCCCGAGCAGGACATTATCCCAACTTTTAACGCCACTATGCTGAACGACGCCGATGTTTTTTCGCTGACTTCCGACGAAGTGATCGCGCATATTCAAAGTGGTGAGCGCGTGTTTTTATACGAGGGCTACGACGACGAAAAAGACTTTCTCGCCATCCAGTTTGAAGATAGCGGCGAAGTGCTGTATGGCAGGGTCAGAATTGAAGATGTCAAACCAGACGGCGTGAACACCGCTTTGATAGTCGCCATCACCGCGATCGTCGCGATCGTCAGCATAATCATAATTTTGCTCGGCATAACCAAGAAAAAACGGCACAAAAAGTTGAAAAACCAAGATTAGTCTGTTAAACTCCTTGAAAAAAGGAGTTTTTTATATGAACGATATCGACAGATTAAAGGCAGAAACTGAAAAAATCAAACGCGACCTTTGGTCGCTTTCAAACAAAGGAACAAGCGGCGCTGATTTGTCGCAAATAAACTCGCTTCTATCCTCTATCTCTTCGCAGCTTTCCAGCCTTTCCACCAGAATGACCGCCGCCGAAAACAAACTTGCCGAGCCTCAAAAGACGGTCATATTTGATATGGATAGCAGCGATGCGAATTTGAACATGGGCTTTGCAAACGGCATGCTGCCCGACCACTCGATCGAGCGCAGCGATCTGGCAAGCTTCAAATATTTCAAGTTTTATCTTGTCAGCGGCGACTCCGAAAGCGTGCTGACTGTCAACCTGCCAAATTCAGACGATCCTGCCTCGTTTGCCGTGAATCACACCTTTGCGCAAAACATCCGAGGCTTTTTGACGGTTTATCTAAAATTTTCCGACGACCTTTCGTCGATCACTTTCACCGACATGGTGTATGTGTTTTATATGGGCTCATCTGGCACGACCGCGTCGGTGATGTGGTATGACAGCGGCCTTTCAACGCACGGGCACATAAGAAAAATCGAAGCGTTTGCTTAATAAAAAAACGACGACCTCGTTTTTAAAAAGTCATCGTTCCAGTTGCAAACATATAAAAGAGCACCGCTAAAAAAGCCAAGATAAGGATGTAACCAAAAGCTTTGAACACCCCAGCCAAAACTCTTGAATATTTGACAGACAAGCTGTGGGTAGACGAAAACAGCAATGCTGAACCAAATCCAAGCGTGGCAAGGATGATCATGTTCGCATTGATCAATTTGAGAAAGTAAAGAATGAACATCGCAACGAGAACTGCTGAAAGCAGCACTCCCATGATTTGCGACAAGCGCACACGCTCTCTTTCTTTTTTCGAAAATTCTGTGTTCATGATTTAATTATATCCATATGGCTTTTGCTTGTCAAACGATTTTAGCCTTCCATTATCATTTTGTCTGCGATGAGCGCTATCAACTCGCCGTTTGTCGGTTTTTCGTTGCTGTTGTAAATTTTCAGCCCAAACAGTGAGTTGATATTTTCAATTTTTCCCCTATTCCAAGCCACTTCGATCGCATGACGCATGCCTCTTTCAACTTTTGATGAACTGGTCTCAAAGCGCTCAGCGATGGTTGGGTAAAGTTGTTTTGTGATAGAGCCGATTATTTCAGGCTTTTCAACTGCAAGCTTGACGGCCTCTCTCAAAAACTGATACCCCTTGATGTGTGCAGGAATTCCGATGCTGATGAAGATGTTTGAGATCTTTTCGTCGAGCTGCTTGCTGTTTTTCATCGAAAGCACCGAGCTTTGATTTTGCATCAAGTCAAAAATTCGCTCTTCAAGCACTTCTGGCGCAACTGGCTTAACCATAAAATAGCTTGCCCCCTCATCCATCGCCTTTGTGACAAAGCCGCTGTGCGAAAGATTTGTGACAAAGATGACTTTCGGCATCTTTTCACCCATCTCCTGTTTCAGCTTTTCAAGCACAACAAAGCCGTCGATTCCGCTGAGCATGACTTCCGACACGAGAAAGTCTGGTTTAAGTAAAGGCACATCTTTGACGACCTCATCGCCACTTGGGCTCACGCCAACGAGGGCAAATTTTTCGCTTTCGCGAAAATATGTCACAACAGAGTTGTCTTCCGTTTTGTCTGCGACATAGACTCTGATTTTTCCTTTGTGGTTTGGCAGATTTTCCATAATTCTCACTCCTTTTATTAAATTTTTTGAAAAACCGTAAATTTCACTGTTTTGGTGAAACATCTTTAAATTAACACAAAAAGCCGACAAAAAAAAGAATAACTCGCAACAAAACTTGCGAGTTATGTCTAATTTTATAGAAACTTGTAGGCTGGCTTTTTTGCGCTCAAAATCGAGCGTTTTTCTGCCATTAAACCACCGTTTTTCCAAGAAGTTGTGGCGAAACTAGAGCGGTGAAAGAGAGCTTGTAGAGATAATAATTTGTGTCGGTCTCTTCCTCAGCGTCGGTCGTCTCGTCCGTCACCTCGTCAGTCTCTTCATAAACGCGCTGCGCGTAGAAATAGATGTTTTTGAGGTTGCCGCTTTCAAAGCGCTCATATCCGATCTTGGTGGAGATAATCGTCATGTCGCTGACAAGCGTTGTCGTTTCGCTCGGCGTCATCACGCTCTTGTAAGAAATTCCACTTTCTGTGGAAAAGAAGACGAAATCTTTGTTCACAAAAAGAATTGAGGAAAACTCATCGCTTGCGGCAAGTCTGACTGTCGATGAGTCGGAGTCACGCCTGTAAAGCAGCTGCGCTTCGCCAGAAAGTGATGAGGTGAAAACATAGCCGTTATAGCCGCTTGCCGTGTTGCTTTCTATCCTGAAAACATTGTCTATTTCAGCTGAGTAAAAAGATTCTGCGGCGGAAAGGAAAGCTGCTGAGGCAAGCCTTTGAGTGTCAAGGTGATAAGTGCGCGAAACCTGCGTCGTTTCGTTCAAACGCGTGAAGAACAGCTCGTCGCCGACTCTGCCCGTGAAAGTGATCGTGTTGTTGAGGGTTTGCATGATCGCATTTTTTTCGCCGGTCAAAAGGTTGTATTCAAAAACCTCGTTGCCTGACTGACCGTAAGAGTTGTCTTTGTCTTCGGTGAAATACACCTTTCCGTCAAAGTTTTCGCCCTCTCTTGGAAGCGCGACACTTGTTGCAGCAGAGGAGATTTCGCTCACCTCGTCATTTGAAAGGTTGATGGAAGAGAGAGCCGTGCCGTCAAACACCAAAAGATAGCTCTGTCCCTGAGTTTGCACTGCCCTGAATTCGGCTGTTGCGCTGTCGAAGGAGCTGGTTGTCATAAGCTCCGCTGTGTCAGCACCGTTCAGACGGGTTTTGAAGATCGAAACATAGGTGAAAACATGTTCGTTTGAGCTTGTGCGGTGCTTGTTTGGGCTTGCATAGTAAACATAGTCGCCGAGCACAAAGCTGTAAGCGTTTTCATATCCCAAAACTTCACTGTTGAGTTTGTTGACATTTTCTGGCGAAGAGTAGGCGTTGGTGCTTTCATTGGTGTTTAGCCTTGCCAGATAGGAATACTCTGCCGCGGCGTTGTATTCGTCCATTGTGGTTATCTCGCCGTCAACATAGCCGTTTGCATAAAAAAGGTTGTCGTCCACCACCGAAATGATGCCGCCATTAAAGATTATTTGATCACTTTTGCTGTTTGGAATTCCGCTCCAATTTGAGCAGCCCACAAGCGCCACTGAAAAGAGGCCTGCAAGCAAGAAAAGAGAGATTATTCTGCCAAATTTTTTCATTGTTTCTCCATTAGTTTGTCATATCAAAATAAGTCTAGCATTTTTTTTGAGATATGTCAATTGTTTCCCTCAAAAAACGCTTTTAAACGTCAAGCTCGGTGAGTTTGTTTTCGACCATGTCGCAGGAAGTGAGATAGTAATTTATTCCGCCAAGAGTGAACTGGTTTTGTTTGCGCTTGTAGCCATGAAGATGACCAAACACCACGCAAGCCACCTGCGCCTCGCGAAGCAATTTTGTAAACTCGCTATCTTCCCTTTTAAAATTGCATGGCGGATAGTGCATCATGCAGATGATCTTTTCGCCGTTTTGTTGCAGCGCTTTTGCGCTTTTGAGGGTGAGATCCAAACGTATGACCTCGCGCTTGAAGATCTTTTCGTCTTCGGCTGAGGCAAACTCGCCGTTTTCTGGCACCGTCCAGCCTCTTGTGCCGCAAACGATGATATCACCAAATTTGATGGCGTCGTTTTGTATGGCGAACATATTTTGTGGCAGGGCGGCTCTGACCGCCGAGATCGAGCTCCACCAATAGTCGTGGTTCCCTCGAATCAGCACCTTTTTGCCCGGCAAATCTTTTATCAGTTCAAAGTCAGGCTTGGTCTCGTCGAGTCGCATCGCCCAAGAAAAATCACCGGCGAGCAAAACCAGATCGTCATCTCCAACTTTTTCTCGCCAGTCGTCAAATATCTTTTGCTCATAGCCCTCCCAAACTGGCCCAAAGATGTTCATGGGCTTTGGATTGTTTAAGGAAAGGTGAAGGTCGCTTATCGCAAAGATTTTCATCAAACTTCCTTCAACACTTCGCTGACGAGCCTCATGTCGCATGCGCCTTGATAGTTTTGTTTGAAATGTTTCATAACGGCAGGGACAGATCTGTCGGAAAGCGAAAGAATGATGTTTTTTATCTCCTCGCGCGAGAGCATTTTTGGAAGATACTTTTCAACGAGCACAATTTGTTTGGAAATTTCCTCAGCCATCTCTTTGTTGCCAACTTTTGCGTAGTTGTCGCGCTCTTCGCAAAGCTCTTTGCTCGCCTTTTGCAAAATGTGAGCAGCATCGCCGTCCGTCAGGCTTGCACCGGCTTGGCGCTTGTTGATCTCTTCAAGTTTAAGTTTGTTGAGCAGCACGCTGTAAAGCGCACGCGCTGTTTGATCTTTGGTTTTGATTGCCTCAATGTTTGCCGCTTTGATTTGTTCGAGAATCATAAAACCTCCTTAAATACATTTAAGTATACAAAATTTGCTGCGATTTTCCAAGCAAAATGCTTCAAATCTATTGACATTTGGTGCAAAAATTTTATATAATAAAGTCACACTTGAATTTGGCGGTATAGCTCAGCTGGCTAGAGCGTACGGTTCATACCCGTAAGGTCACTGGTTCAAGCCCAGTTACCGCTACCAAACACAAAAATCGCTATATGCCTTACAAACAAAGGTATGTAGCGATTTTTTCTTTTG
>CALVZD010000020.1 GCA_944372435.1 uncultured Clostridia bacterium
CCTTCGCGTCTGCACTGACGGCAGTCTGGTTCAATTCTTCTTGCCATTTGCGTTTCTCCTTTTAAACTCTTCTTCTCTTAGGAGGTCTGCAACCGTTGTGCGCGATTGGCGAAACATCCTTGATGAGAGTCACGTTAAGGTCGCAGTTTTGAAGCGAGCGAATTGCAGCTTCTCTTCCGCTTCCTGGTCCTTTAACATAAACTTCCACGGAGCTAACTCCATGTTCTTTTGCCACTTTGGCAGCCTCTTCAACGCAAGTTTGAGCAGCAAAAGGTGTGCTTTTTTTGGAGCCTTTGAGCCCAAGTTTGCCAGATGAGCACCATGACAAAACATTGCCGTCGTTGTCTGTGAAAGTAACGATGGTGTTGTTGAAAGATGTTTTGATGTGCACCTGCCCCTGAGAGATGTTTTTTGAAACTCTCTTTCTCGTTCTTGTGGCGGTAGGCTTTTTTGTAACTTTTGTTTTTGCCATCTCTTATCTCCTCTTATTTTCCCTTCTTTGATGAGCCAGCAACAACTTTCTTTGGCCCCTTTCTGGTTCTTGCGTTGTTGTGGGTGTTTTGTCCGCGAACAGGCAGCCCCTTGCGGTGGCGGAGTCCACGATAGCAACCCATTTCGTTGAGCTTTTTGATGTCGAGGCTAACCTTTTTGCGAAGGTCACCTTCCACCATCAAATTGTGCTCGATGTAAGAACGCAGCTTTGCCACTTGATCATCGGTCAAATCTTTGACTCTGATGTCTGGGCTGAGCTTTGTGTCTTTGCAAATTTTAGATGCGGTCACAGGGCCGATCCCATAAATATAGGTCAGTCCTATTTCCAATCTTTTTTCTCTCGGTAGGTCTACACCTGCGATTCTTGCCATTTTTTTCCTCCAATCCTTAACTTTTAGCCCTGAGTTTGTTTGTGTTTGGCATCTTTAGGGCAAATAACCATAACTTTTCCATTTCTTTTTATCACTTTGCATTTGTCGCAAATAGGTTTAACGGAAGCTCTAACTTTCATGATAATCTCCTTCTTAACCCTTGTCTCTCCAAGTTATTCTGCCCTTCGTCAGATCGTAAGGGCTCATTTCGACTTTTACTTTGTCTCCTTCGACAACCCTGATGCAGTGCACTCTGAGTTTGCCGGAGATGTAAGCTGTTATGACATGACCATTAACAAGACGAACTTTGAAGGTCGAGTTTGGCAAAAGCTCTTCAACCACGCCCTCAAATTCAATTACATCTTCTTTTGACATATCGTCTCCTTTTGAGATTTTAAAAACTTTCTGATCGCGGCATCAATTTTGATGTCACGCGCCTCGGCGATAAGGCTTTCAGAAAAACTTTGTTTTGAAGCTTTTTGGATATGCTTCAAATTTTTCTTTTTTGGGTGGAACAGCGAAAGCCGTTTTCCATCTGCGATGAAGGCGTTTTTGCCATCGACCTTTACCACCACAAAAATTTCGCCCTTTTCCTTTCCAGCTGTGGCCAAAACCACATCTCCTGTTTTCATGTTCACCTACAACGTCAAGATTTCAACGCCGTTTTTAGTGACCAAAACGGTGTTTTCATAGTGAGCTGACGGTTTGTGATCACGCGTGACAATGCCCCAGCCGTCTTCGAGCATCGCAATCTCTTTTTTGCCCATGTTGATCATAGGCTCGATTGCGAGGCAGACATTTTCCACAACGATCGGACCGTCTGACTCTCTGCCATAGTTTGGGATGTTTGGACTCATGTGCATCTTTTTGCCGATGCCGTGTCCCACAAGTTCGCGCACAACGCTGTAACCATGTTTTTCTGCATATGCCTGAATTGCGTGCGAAACTTTGCCGAGCCTTTCTCCCACCTTCAAATGGCGAATCCCCTCAAAAAAGCTCTCTTTTGTGACTTCGATGAGTCTGGCTTTTTCGGGAGAGATCTTTCCCACTGGAAAGGTTCTTGCAGCATCGCCGTTGTAGCCTTTGTAGATCACTCCAACATCGATGCTGATTATGTCACCCTCTTTTAGGATAATGCTTTCAGAAGGTATCCCATGGACAACCATTTCGTTGACCGAAGCGCAGATGCTTCCTGGAAAACCCTCATATCCCAAAAAGGAAGGCGACCCACCACTGTCTATTATAAACTTTTTTATCAGTTTGTCAAGATGCAAAGTTGACACGCCCGGCTTTATCAGCGTTTGCGCGTAGTTTAAGGCGTCGCGAGTGAGCGCGCCTGCTTTTTTCATCAAGACAATCTCTGATTGCGTCAATTGATTCAAGCTTTCGCCTCCAATTTTGACAAAAAAGTTTTTACTGGTGCATAGGTTTCGTCTGGCGAACCAGCGCTTGAAACTGTCATCACCTTTTCACCGTAGAAGTCTATAAGTGGTGTCACATCTTTTTTATAAACTTCCAGACGAGCTTTTATTGCTTCAGGTTTATCGTCATCACGCTGAAACAGTTTTGTGCCGCATTTTCTGCAATTGCCTGTGTAGCCCTGATAACTTGCGTTGTCGATGTCGCCGCATTTTGGGCAAATTCTGCGACTCACAAGCCTTTGTTCGAGCTGTTTGAAAGGAAGTTCGATGCTGATCACCGCGTCGATGTCGGTAAGCTTTTGCAGCATCTCAGCCTGAGCAAGTGAACGAGGGAACCCGTCCAAAATGAAACCCTTTTTGCAGTCTTTTTGTTTGAGCCTTTGCTTTAAAACCTCAAAAGTGATTTCGTTTGGAACAAGCGCGCCGCTCTCCATCAAACTTTTGACTTTTTCTCCAAGCTCTCCGCCTTTTTTGGCAATTTCTCTGAACATATCGCCTGTGGAAATTTGTGGGACATTAAAATCCGCTGCGATTTTTTTTGCCATGGTTCCTTTGCCACTTCCAGCGGCGCCTAAGAGAATAAGTTTCATGTTTTCTTCCTTTTTTTAGTTTGCGGCGTGGCAGTTTTGCCACTATTGCCTAACGGTGGGAAGCTTTGCCTCCCACCGGAAAAGCTGTGTTAATCTAAAAAGCCTTTGTAATTTCGCATAAGCATCTGAGCTTCCAGCTGCTTGTCGAATTCTAGGGCCACGCTGACCAGGATCATAAGTCCGGTGGCGCTGAACGCGTTGATGAGGATGCCCCAGCCAACGCTGTCGCCGATCGCCTTAAACGCGAGCGATGGGATAAGTGCGATGAGCGCAAGGTAGATTGCACCAAAGAAGGTGATTCTTCGTGAAATCTTTTTTAGATAATCTGCCGTTGGTTTGCCGGCTCTGATACCTGTGATAAAACCACCCTGTTGTTGAATACGCTTGCTGATGTCCTCTGGGTTGAAAGTGATTTGCGCATAGAAGAATGAGAACGCAAGGATGAGCAGTGCGAGCAAAACGATATACAGCCACGATCCTGTGCCGAGCCACTCTTGATACCAAGTTGACTCAGGAGCAAAGATCGAAATAATCAGCTGCGGGAATGTGAGCAGCGCACTTGCAAAGATGATTGGCATAACGCCGGAGCCGTTGACCTTGATTGGTATGAAAGTGCTCTGACCGCCATACATCTTTCTGCCTTTGATCTGCTTTGCATATTGCACCGGCACTCTTCGCTCAGCGCCGTCAACAAACACGATGAGAGCAAAGATCGCAATAACTGCGATGAGATAGAGCACGATCGTCCAGATGTAGGTGATATCCTGCCCAACAAGCACAACTGCCTGCGCGAATGAAGCTGCTGATGAGGAAAGAATTCCCACAAAAATCAAAAGGCTCATGCCGTTTCCAACTCCGAGATCGGTGATCCTTTCGCCAAGCCAAACGGTGAACATCCCACCTGCAACAAGGATAAGCACAACGCCTGCACCGATGAGCCAAGTTGGAGCTCCAGCCCAAAGTGCGTTGCCAACGTCGAGCCCGTCGCTGTAAGTGACAACAATTCCGATCGCCTGAGCGAGTGCAAGCACGAGAGCTGCGATACGGGTGTAAAGCGCTATCTTCTTTTTGCCATCCTCGCCTTGTTTTGCAAGTCTGCCAAGTTTTGGGATTGCAACCGTCAAAAGCTGAATGACGATGCTCGCTGTGATGTATGGCGAAACGCCAAGCGCGAGCACGGAACAGTTTTGCAGCGCATTTCCACTGATCATGTTCATAATGCCAAAAATGCTGAATTCGCCCGAAAGGTTGGTGTTTTCGGATGCCAAAATTGTGGAGATATCAAATCCCGGAACAGGCAGCCAGCAACCGAGGCGATAGATCAAAAGAAGCAGCAGCGTAAGCAGCAACTTTCTTCTTATATCTTTGATTTTAAAGGCACTGACAATGGTTTTAAACATTATAACTCCTCTATTTTGCCGCCAGCTTTTTCGATTTTTTCTCTAGCGGATTTAGTCACTTTGTTTGCCTTTATCGTGAGTGGTTTTGTGAGCTCTCCATCGCCCAAAACTTTCAAGCCATACTCTTCAATTCTGCCGATGAAGCGGTTTTCGTAGAGAAATTCAATATCAACAACGGTGTTTGGCTCCAAAACCTCCAAATCGCCAACGTTGATGCAAGAATATCTCTTTTTAAAGTTGTAGTTGTTGAAGCCGCGGATTGGGATTTTTCTGATAAGAGGGATATTTCCGCCCTCAAATCCTGCTTTAACTCCGCCGCCGCTTCTAGCGTTCTGACCTTTTTGGCCTCTTCCGCTGGTTTTGCCGATTCCGCTTCCGATGCCACGACCAACTCTAACTTTTTTGGTCCTAGCTCCGTCTGCTGGTTTAAGATTTCCTATCTGCATAGCTTCCTCCTACTCTTCCACTTTAAGCAGGTGCTTAACAGCGAAGATGCTTCCTCTAATGCTAGCATTGTCCGGCAAAACTCGTGTTTGTCCGAGTTTTTTAAAGCCGAGCGCCTCGATAATTTTAGCCTGCTTTTTGTTGTATCCGATGGTGCTTCTGATCCAAGTAACTTTGATTGTCTTTGTTTTTTCAGCCATGATGCACCTCCTTAAATTTCCTCAGGATTTTTGCCACGACGAGCAGCGATTTCCTCTCTGGTTTTGAGAGCGACGAGGCCGTTCATCGTTGCTTTCACGGCGTTGATCTTGTTTGTAGAGCCGTGAATCTTTGTAACGATGTCTTTGACGCCTGCAAGTTCAAGCACAGCACGAGCTGAACCGCCTGCGATGACACCGGTACCTGGCTTTGCAGGGAGCATCAAAATGTTTGATGAACCATACGTGCCGGTAATTTCGTGAGGAATTGTTCCCTCAACGATTCTGATTTGTTTCATGTTCTTTTTAGCTTCGCCGGTTGCTTTGTCGATGGCTGCTGGAACTTCGGCTGCTTTGCCGATGCCGATTCCAACTTTGCCCTTTCCGTCACCAACAACGACGAGCGCTGAGAAGCGAAGTGTTCTTCCGCCTTTGACAACCTTGGTCACGCGACGAACGCAAACGAGCTTTTTGTCAAACTCGCTCTCTTCACGAGCAGGTCTGCGGTTTTCTCTTGGCTTTGATTCAAACTTTTTGCCGTTTTTGTTTTGTTTTTCTTCCATTTCGCTTCCTCCTAAAACTTCAAGCCAGCGCTTCTTGCGCCCTCGGCAAGAGCGGCAACTCTGCCAGTGTAAACATATCCACCGCGATCAAAAACGACCTCTTTGATCTTTGCCTTTTTTGCCCTCTTTCCAAGCTCTTCGCCAATAATTTTGGCTTGCTCTGACTTGGATTTGCCTGCAAGAAGTGGTTGAATTTCCTTGTCAAGTGAGGAGGCTGAAACGAGTGTAACGCCTTTTGAATCGTCGATGATTTGAGCGTAGATTTTGCTGAGGCTTCTGTAAACGCAAAGTCTTGGTCTCTCTGACGAGCCTACGACATTTTTTCTCACTCTTTTGTGGCGCACTTTTCTTTCAGTGTTTTTATCTTTAACGCTTATCATGTGCTTCCTCCTTACTTCTTGCCTTTGCCTGAGGTTTTTCCGACTTTTCTGTTAACGACTTCATCGCTGTATCTGATTCCGTAGCCGTGATATGGCTCAACCGGTCTCTTGTCGCGGACATTTGAAGCAAATTGTCCGACTCTTTGTTTGTCGATGCCTTCGATTTTGATTTCGGTTATGCTTGGGCATGTAACTTTGACGTCTGGCCAAATTTCCATTTCAACTTGATGTGAAAGCCCAAGGTTCATAACGAGTTTGTTTCCGCTCACCTGTGCTTTGTAACCAACACCGTTGATCAAAAGGTTTTTTGTAAAGCCTTCGCTAACGCCTTTGACCATGTTTGCGATGAGCGCTCTGTAAAGCCCTTGCATAGCATCGGTTTGTTGTTCAGCGTCATTTTTGACAAAAGTGAGCTTGCTTCCGTCAACGCGTGGGGTTATGCAAGATTTAATTTCTTGCGCAAGCGTGCCTTTTGGGCCGGTCACGGTGACCTTTCCCTTTTCAACGCTCACTGTCACGCCCGAAGGTATCGAGATGGCTTTGTTTCCTATTCTTGACATACTCCTAACCTCCTTACCACACGAATGCGAGGACCTCGCCACCGACATTGAGCTGACGCGCAACGCGGTCGGTCACGATCCCTTTGTTTGTTGAAATGATAGCAATTCCAAGTCCGCTGATAACTTTTGGAAGTTTGCTTGCCTCTGAATAAATTCTGAGGCCTGGTTTTGAAATCCTTTTCAAACCCTGGATGACGCTGTTTCCGCTCTCGTCATATTTGAGAGTGATCAAGATGTCGTCAAACTTTCCGTTGTTTTTGATTTCAAAGTTTGAAATGTATCCCTCGTCAAGGAGGATCTTTGCGATTGCAGCCTTTTCTTTTGAAGCAGGCACAGTCACATCGGCATGCTTAACTTTTAAAGCATTGCGAATTCTTGTCAGCATATCTGCTATTGCATCTGTTGATAACATATCTTCCTCCTTTTTACCAGCTAGCTTTCTTCACGCCAGGGATTTCGCCCTTGTTTGCAAGGTCTCTGAAACAAACTCTGCAAATGCCATATTTTTTCAGCACTGCATGAGGTCTGCCGCAGAGCGAGCAGCGGGTGTAAGCGCGAGTAGCATATTTTTGTTTTTTCTGTTGTTTTTGAACTAGTGCTTTTCTTGCCATAATATCACCTCTTATTTATTGAAAGGCATTCCAAGTGCCTGCAAAAGCGCTTTGGCTTCTTCATTTGTCTTTGCGGTTGTCACAAAGCAAATATCAAAACCTCTCACTTTTTCCACTTTGTCATACTGAATTTCTGGGAAAATCAGCTGTTCTTTTATGCCAAGTGAATAGTTTCCTCTGCCGTCGAAGGCTTTTTCGGAAACGCCGTGGAAGTCTCTCACTCTTGGCAGCGCAATTGCGATGAGCCTGTCAAAAAACTCATACATCTTTTCGCCGCGCAGGGTGACTTTTGCACCAATCTTTTGTCCTTCACGGAGAGCAAAGTTTGAGATGGACTTTTTAGCAAGTGTTGGAACAGGTTTTTGACCTGTGATCACTGCAAGTTCATCAAGCGCGATGTTGAAGCTTTTTGAGTTGCTCTTCACATCGCCAAGTCCTGCACTAACGACAATTTTGACAAGCTTTGGAACTTCGTTGATGTTTTTGTAGCCAAATTGTTTTTGAAGTGCTGGAATAACTGTCTCTTTGTAGAGTTTGACCATTCTGTTTTGTTCTTTTGCCATTTTTTATCCTCTCTTACTTTGACTCAGTTTTCGACTTTTTTTGTGTGGTTTTTGCCGGAGCTTTTTTGGCTTCTCCTGCCGCTGGTTTGGCGCTTGAAGTTGCAGTTTTTGTTTTGGCTGCTTTTGCTTCGGTTTTTTGTGCTTTTTCTGCTGTTTCAGCTTTTTCAGAGGTTTTTTCCTCTTTTTTCACTGTTTTTTCAGCTTTTTTAGTGTCTTTTTTGACAGTTTTTGCAAATTCTTTGTCAAGACTTGCTCCGCATTTTTTGCAGATGCGAACATTTTTTCCGCCTACGGTTTTGTGCGAAACTCTGGTCGCTTTTCCACATGCACCGCAAACAACTTGAACATTTGATGCATCGATCGCCGCAGGTTTTTTAACTATGCCGCCCTTGTCCTGTTGCGATTTTGGTTTTTTGTGTTTTGTGACGATGTTCACGCCATCAACAAGAACTTTGGAGTCTTTTGGGCTGGTTTCAAGCACCTTGCCGGTTTTGCCTTTGTCCTTGCCTGCGATGACCAAAACGGTGTCGCCTTTTTTGATACTCATTTTCATGCGTCTTCTCCTTAAATAACCTCAGGAGCAAGGGAGATTATTTTCATATAGCCCTTGTCGCGAAGCTCACGAGCGATAGGCCCGAAAACACGCGTTCCTTTTGGTTGTTTTTGGTTGTCGATGATGACTGCGGCGTTGTCATCAAAACGGATATGTGAGCCGTCTGGACGGCGAAGGCCTTTGGCTGAACGAACGATGACTGCCTTTACGACATCACCTTTTTTAACTGTTCCGCCAGGTATTGCTTTTTTAACGGAGGCAACGATAACGTCACCGATATTTCCACTTCTTCTAAAAGATCCGCCAAGCACTCTGATGCACATGATCTCTTTTGCACCGGTGTTGTCAGCAACTTTCAGTCTGGTTTGAGGTTGAATCATTTTCTATCCCTCCTTACTTAGCCTTCTCGATGATTTTGACAAGACGATAATACTTGTCTTTTGAAAGCGGACGGGTTTCCATAATCATAACGGTGTCGCCGACTCCGCACTCATTTTTTTCATCGTGAACCTTGAATTTTTTGGTTTTCTTTACGACTTTTTTGTAAATTGGATGGTTGACTCTGGAAACGATGCTAACCACGATGGTTTTGTCCATTTTGCCAGCGCTTACAACTTGACCAATTCTTGTAAGTCTTGAATTTCTATCTTCCATCCTTTCCTCCTTCTGCTATCTCTTTTTCTCTGATAACAGTTTTTACTCTTGCAATTTCTCTCTTCACATTTCTGATCTGAACTGGGCTTGCAAGATTTCGTGAAGCGTTTGAGAAACGAAGATTGAAAAGTTCCATATTCAGCTCTCTGAGTCTTGCGTTAAGTTCGGAGGCGCTGAGAGTTTTGATTTCATTAATTTTCATCTTTGTCACCACCTTCTTCTGCCGGCATTTCAGCCTTCTTTACAAACTTGGTCTTGCAAGGAAGTTTGTGTCCGGCAAGTCTGATAGCCTCACGAGCAAGTTCTTCTGAAACACCTTCGATTTCAAAAAGAATTCTTCCAGGCTTTACAACTGCAACCCAAAACTCTGGGCCGCCCTTTCCGGAACCCATACGAGTTCCGAGAGGTTTTTTAGAAACAGGCTTGTCTGGGAAGATTTTGATCCAAACTCTTCCGCCGCGCTTGATATGACGAGTCATAGCAATTCTGGCTGCTTCGATCTGGTTGGATTTGATCCAGCATGGCTCCAAAGCCATAAGTCCAAATTGTCCATAAGCAACGGTGTTGCCTCTGGTTGCTTTTCCTGTCATTCTGCCTCTGAAAACCTTTCTTCTTTTAACTCTCTTTGGCATTAACATTATTCTTGTCCTCCTTTTTCAGACGACTTTGCTTTGAGGATGTCACCTTTGTAAATCCAGCATTTCACCCCAAGCTTTCCATAATCTGTCAAAGCGGAAGCTGTGCCATAATCGATGTCTGCGCGAAGAGTGTGAAGAGGAAGGTTGCCTTCCAAATAGTTTTCTGTTCTTGCGATCGTGCTGGCGCCATCGATAACGCCGCTAACCTGAACTTTGCACCCTTTTGCGCCTGCTCTCATAACTCTTTGGAGCGCCATTTTTAAAGCTCTTCTCCATTGAACACGCTTTTCAAGCTGGCTTGCGATGCTGTCAGCAACCAGTGTTGCGTTGAGGTCTGGCTTTTTGATCTCTTTGACATTTATGATAAGGTTTTTGACTGGACGGATAACTTTTGTCACATCTTTTTTGATGTTCTCGATTCCTGCACCCTTAGAGCCGATGATCATGCCTGGTTTTGCAGTGAAGATGTTGACTATAAGTTTGCCTTCCATTCTTTCAATTGTGATGTTTGCAATTGCGCTGCTAGCATATTTTTGTCTGAGCAGTTTTTTGATTTTTTGATCTTCCAAAAGATTTGGAGCAAAGTCTTGCTTCTTTGCGAACCAAGTTGAGTTCCATTCTTTGTTTATTCCGAGTCTAAGTCCGATCGGATTAACTTTTTGTCCCATACTTTCCTCCTCACTTTTTCTCATCGAGCACGATTGTGATGTGCGATGTTCTCTTTAAAATTCTGCTGCCCTGACCTTTTGCTTTTTGAGTGATTCTCTTGAGCACTGGGCCAGGTGAAACATATGCCTCTGCAACGAAAAGGTTGTCGCCCATGAGGCCTTTGTTGTTTTCAGCGTTTGCTATTGCGCTTTTCAGCACTTTCAAAGATGCGGCTGCGGCTGCGTTTGTCATGTTTTCAAGAATAGCGCACGCCATGTGAGCATCTTTGCCTCTAACGAGGTCCAAAACGATTCGAACTTTTGAAGGGCTCATTCTGATGTATCTTGCTTTAGCAAAAGGTCTGATGTCCTTTTCCTTTGCCCTTTTTTCTGCTTTTTGTCTGATTCTTGTAGCCATTTTTCACCTCGCCTTACTTTTTGGTAGCAGTTTTAGCTGCTTTCTTGTTTGCATGGCCTTTGAAGGTTCTTGTCGGAGAGAACTCGCCAAGTTTGTGCCCAACCATGTCGGCTGTGCAGTAAACAGGAACGTGTTTTTTGCCATTGTAAACTGCAAATGTAAATCCAACAAAGTCAGGATAGATTGTCGAAGAGCGAGACCAAGTTTTGATAGGTTTTTTCACGCCCGAAGCCATCATCTCCTTAACTTTTTTGACAAGCGATGGATGAACATAAGGTTTTTTGATTTCTTTCTGCATTATTTCTCTCCTAATTTACTCTCTTAACCATCAAGCGGTTAGAAGAATTCTTTCTCTTTCTGGTTTTAAGACCAAGTGCAGGTTTGCCCCATGGAGTCATAGGTGACTTCATGCCGACTGGGCTCTTTCCTTCACCACCACCGTGTGGGTGATCGTTAGGGTTCATTACAACACCACGAACTGTTGGCCTAACGCCCATGTGGCGCTTGCGGCCAGCCTTTCCAAGAGAAACGAGCTCGTGATCGAGATTGCCAACGGTGCCAATTGTTGCTCGGCAAGAGAGAAGAACTTTTCTCATTTCGCCGCTAGGCATTTTGAGTGTGGCATATTTGCCTTCCTTTGCCATCAGCTGAACGGTGCTGCCTGCGCTGCGAGCAAGCTGAGCGCCTTTCTTTGGTTGAAGCTCGATGTTGTGGATTTGGCTGCCCACTGGAATAGATGAAAGTGGAAGAGCGTTTCCGACTTTGATTTCAACATCTGTTCCGCTCATCACCTCGTCGCCTGGTTTTAAGCCGTATGGCGCGATGATATATCTCTTTTCGCCGTCAGCATAGCTGAGAAGCGCGATATAAGAGGTGCGGTTTGGATCGTATTCGATGCCGATCACTTTTGCTGGGATGTTGTCTTTGTTTCTCTTGAAATCGATGATGCGATATTTTTGTCTGTTTCCGCCGCCTTGATGACGAACGGTGATGCGGCCTTGCGAATTTTTTCCGGCGCGCTTTTTCTTAACATCGAGGAGTGATTTTTCTGGCGTTTTTTTGGTCACTTCATCAAAAGCAGCCACTGAATAAAATCTTCTTCCTGGCGATGTAGGTTTTGCTTTTCTTACTGCCATGTTAAACCTCCCCCTTATGACAAGCTTTCAAAGAAGGCGATTGGCTTTGAGCTTTCAGTGAGCGAAACGATGGCTTTTTTGTAATCGCTGGTTTTGCCCACAGTCCTTCCTGACCTTGTGTTTTGAGTTTTTGTGTGTCCTTTGACAACAACTGTGTTGACTTTTGCAACCTCAACTCCAAAAGCTTTTTCAACGGCTTTTTTGATTTCGGTTTTTGTTGCACGCTTGTCAACGACAAATGTGTAGACCTTTGCTTGAATTCCCGCATAACTCTTTTCTGTTAAAAGCGGTTTTTTGATAATTTCGTATGCTTCCATTATTCTGCGTAAGCCTCCTCTATTTTCTTAATAGCGGATGAAGTGAACAAAATGTTTTTGTTTGCAACAACATTGTAGGTTGCAAGGCTGTCAACATCGATCGTTTGAAGCGATTGGATGTTTTTGGTTGCTCTTTTTGTTTCGTCAGAGCTGCCACTTCCAACCACCAGCGATTTGCCGCTGAGCCCGAAAGCTTTCATAAATGCACTTGCATCTTTGGTTTTGCCGCTTGCGATCTCAAAATCTTTTAATATGATGAGATTTCCAAGCTCAAGCTTTCTGGAAATAGCAGTGAGAAGCGCAAGCCTCTTTGCCGTTTTGTTCATCTTTTTTGAAAAATCTCTTGGTTTTGGTGCGAACACAACTCCGCCGCCTGTGTATTCAGGAGATTTTGTTGAGCCATGACGAGCACGGCCGGTTTTCTTTTGTCTCCAAGGTTTTGCAGCGTGACCACGAACTTCGCTTCTGGTCAGCGCGCTTTTGGTGCCCTGCCTTTGGTTTGAAAGGTAGTTTACAACCGCCTCATGAACGAGAGGCTCGTTGTAAGGAAGCGCGAAAAGGTCATCAGAAAGCTCAATTTCGCCCACCACTTTTGCAGACATATCATAAACTTTAACTTTTGCCATGTTTGCCTCCTTATGCCTTCTTTGCCTCGCGGATGGTCACCACTGAGCCCTTTGGCCCTGGAACGCATCCCTTGACAAGCAGGATGTTTCTTTCTGGGTCAACCTTGACGATTTCAAGGTTTTGAATTGTGACTCTCTCGCATCCATACTGACCTGGCATGTGTTTGTTTTTGAAAACTCTCGATGGAGTGGAGTTTGCGCCCATTGAGCCAACTTCACGATGAACAGGCCCGGTGCCGTGAGTCATTTTGAGGCGGTGATTGTTCCAGCGCTGAATAACACCGGTGAATCCGCGTCCTCTTGTAATCCCGATGGCGTCAACTTTGTCGCCCTCTGAGAAGATTGAACATTTGATCTCTTGCCCAACTTGATAATCTGACGTGTTGTCAAATTTGAGCTCTCTGAGAATTTTGGCTGGTTCAACATTTGCTTTTGTGAACACGCCAAGTTTTGATTTTGAAAGGCGGGCTGCTTTTTGCTTTCCAAAAGCCACAACAACTGCCTCATAACCATCTCTTTCCTTTGACTTGATTTGAACCACGCTGCAAGGACCAGCTTCAACCACAGTCACAGGAACAACGATTCCTTCTGGTGTAAAAACTTGAGTCATGCCAAGTTTCTTTCCAAGTATTGCTTTTTTCACGAAGTGCCTCCTTACAGTTTGATTTGAATGTCCACACCTGCTGGAAGGTCGAGCTTCATCATAGCGTCAACCACTTTGGTAGATGGACTGATGATATCAATAATTCTCTTGTGAGTCTTTGACTCGAATTGTTCACGGCTGTCCTTGTCTTTGTGCGGTGAACGAATGACAGTGATGATCTCTCTGTCTGTTGGAAGTGGGATCGGGCCAGCCACTTTTGCACCGTTCTTCTCAGCTGCAAGGATGATCCTTTTGCAAGCCTCGTCGATAAGCGAGTGCTCATAGGCTTTGAGCTTGATCCTGATTTTTTTTGATGCCATGTTTTTTCCTCCTTGTCTTGGCTACAACCACCATTTTCTGTCACTGCCCTGAAACTTTCACCTCTCGCACACGAGCCCGTGTGTTTCACGCTGTGAGGCAATAAAAAATGTGACAATGGTGATCCGCTCGCAGTCGCTGCCGCGAACTTGTCCGCCCAAGTTCTCTTTGATTGCCAGTAACCAAAGTAACCTCGGGCATCAACCCATATTTCACAGCATAATAATTATAACCACTCGCAAAATTTATGTCAAGTGTTTTTTTAAAAAAAATGCAGAATATTAAAATTTTTTTAAACAAAAAAAATGGCCGTGCAAAGCGGCCATTTTCGTGATTTTTAGTTCGAATTAATAATTATCAAAAATAATGCTGTAAAGCTAAAAAAATGTTTAAAAAAACAAATTTTTTTGTTAATTTTGCAAAATTTTTAAGCCAAGAAAAACTTGCAGCCAAATCTCCACTCAAAATTTTCGCTCAAAAGATTTAAGGCTTTCACCTCTCCTCCGCCACCAAGTTTGACGCTTTTCAAGTTGCCATATGGCGTCTGCCTGAGAATTTTCAGAGCGGAAAGCGCGCTTGGCGAGATTTCGATCGAAGTCATCTGACGGCAGCCTGCGCACACCACCTCGCCATAGTCGAGATTTAAATATTTTTTTCCGGTGAGTTTTGCCTTGCAACTTGCGCAGGTGTCAAAATTGAGCTTGTAGCCAGCGTCTTCAAATATCGCAAGCAAAAATTTTGTCAGAGCATAGTTTTTTGGCGAATTTTCATAGCAAATCGCTTTGAGCGCCTTTAAAGTTTGGATGAACATCGCAGGGTCTTTTTCTCGCAGCAGTTTTGAAACTATGTCCAAAATCGAACAGGCTTCATAATATTTGTCGAGATCTTTTCTGAGCGGCAGAAAGCTGTCGATGATCTCCACTTCGGTCACGATGTTGCCACTCCTGCCCTGCTCGATGACAAACTCACCAAAAGTGAACAGCTCTTTTGCCGCCTTCAACTTTGCTTTGTCACCTTTTACGCCTCTAAAATAAACAAAAAGCTTGCCCTCCTCTAACGAAAAGAGGGTGACAAGCTTGTCCTTTTCTTTGCTGTCTTTTTCGCTCAAAACGAGCGCTTTTACTTTTGTTTTTGACATTTATCTTCCCAGTTCTATTCCCTGTGACAATTTATGATTTTTCTCACGCTCTCGCTCTTCTTGCATAAAAAGTTGCATGAAACGTGGGTCGCCTGTCAAGGCGAATATCTCCCAATATGCCTTTTGATACTTGTTTGCAAAATCTTTTTCTAACATTTCATGCCTCCTTTTATGTAATCAGATTGTCAAACGCTCGTCCTCCTTGCTTTAAGCGCAAAAGTTAAGGTTGCAGTTTTTAGTCTGCTCTCTTACATCTATATTATACAACACTGCTTTAAAAAAGAAAAGGATTTTTGCAACTAATTTAAAAGTTTTGTCACAGCAACATTTGCGTTGGAAACCGTCACGACTCCGTCCGTTTGGCTGACAAGTCGCAAAACAGCATTGCCGCTTGTTGTGATGATCACGTTTGTCGACATCGTTTTTGGGTTGCCGTCGCCTGTTTCGGCAGTGAGAGAATAAGGCAAAATGTCGCCGCCAAGCTCAAGCGCAAAACGAATTGGGCTAGCCGAGGAGCTGCCTGTGACGGTGTAAGAGACGACATAACTTCCAGCAGTCAAAGCGATTTCGCCCGTTTGAGTTTGACTGACCGCGCTGCCAGCGCTGCCCACCAAAGTGACAGGAACTGCCTCCAAAAAGCTGACCTCGGTGTTTTGAACGGCAAAAAATCCCCACTCTTCCGACCTCGAAGGATTGACGACGCTGTTTCCTCCCCCACAAGGGCCAGTTGGGCAACAATTAAAAATTGGTCGTGGATAATATGAGCCCGTGAAACAACCGTTGAAATTGTCATTGCAAATTGGCATCGCTTTTTCTCCTTACCTTTTGTATATATTCTAAAACGTCGGAAAAAGTGAAAAAAAAGCGAGGCTCGAGCCCCGCTTTGGCAATAGCTTTGATTAAGTTGTTTGCGATAATTTTTTAACTGACAGCGTTGCGTCACCGTTTTCAGGTATGGTGATCGTCGCACCACCTGGAGCGGTCGTTGTGGTGATGGCAAGATCTATCACATCGTTCGCTGAAAGCGTTGCAATGATAGAGCTTGTGACATCGACAACAAAGGTTCCCCCTGTTGCAGTTTCAAGAGCGGTCTGCTCGATGGTTGAAGGTGCAAGTGGCGTGCTGTTTTGACGAGCCGCAACATTGAAGGTCAGCTCTGATGTGGAGTTGATCTGAAGATGATAGTTGATCTCATAATCACCTGCCTGCAAAACCGTGATTTGGTTTGACGCAGTCGTCGTGTTGAGCAACGGCATTTCGGTGTTGAGCTCAACTGGAACATACACGTTTTCGGTTGTGATTGTCGGCGTTTGAGCAGCGTTGTTATACAAGCCGCCATATGCCGCTAAGCCTGCGCCAGAAGGACCAGTCGGGCCGGTTGCGCCTGTGTCGCCTGTTGGGCCAGTAGGACCCGTGGCTCCAGTATCTCCGGTCGCCCCTGTTGCACCAGCTGGAATACCAAAATCAAGCACCGCAGCTTCGGTTGTTCCACTGTTGGTCACTGTTGGCGACGAACCAGCAGGCAAGCCTGAAACGCTTCCAACAGTTATAGTCGCTGCTGCTCCTGTGGCTCCTGTGTCGCCTGTTGGTCCTGTTGGGCCAGTAGGTCCAGTAGGTCCGGTTGGACCCGTGGCACCTGTCGCACCGGTGTCTCCGGTAGGTCCAGTTGGGCCAGTCGCACCAGTATCGCCTGTCGGGCCAGTAGGACCCGTGGCTCCAGTATCTCCGGTCGCCCCTGTTGCACCAGCTGGAATACCAAAATCAAGCACCGCAGCTTCGGTTGTTCCACTGTTGGTCACTGTTGGCGACGAACCAGCAGGCAAGCCTGAAACGCTTCCAACAGTTATAGTCGCTGCTGCTCCTGTGGCTCCTGTGTCGCCTGTTGGTCCTGTTGGGCCAGTAGGTCCAGTAGGTCCGGTTGGACCCGTGGCACCTGTCGCACCGGTGTCTCCGGTAGGTCCAGTTGGGCCAGTCGCACCAGTATCGCCTGTCGGTCCGGTTGGGCCAGTAGCACCTGTGTCACCCGTTGGACCGGTTGGTCCGGTAGCACCTGTCGCTCCAGTGGCTCCTGTTGCTCCAATCGCCCCAGTAGGACCCGTTGCCCCAGTAGGACCTGTTGGACCTGCGCCTGTTCCGGCCGGGCCAGTTGCACCCGTCGGGCCTGTTACGCCCTGAATTCCTTGAGCACCGGTTGCGCCTGTCGGACCAGTAGGACCTGTCGGACCCGTCGGGCCGGTAGATCCAGTCACGCCGGTAGCGCCTCTCGGTATGAAAAATGTCAGGTCGGCAGTCGAACCTGTTCCGCTTTGAACAACTGAAGCGTTGCTGCCAGCGGCCAAAGTGTTGGTGCCGATGACTTCAACCGTGGTTATTGTGGTGCCTGTTGGGCCAGTCGGACCGGTTGGACCAGTAGGCCCCGTAGGACCTGTCGGGCCTTGAAAACCTTGTGGACCGGTTGGCCCTGTCGGACCGGTTGGCCCCATACAACGCGGCCTGCAACAAACTTGTTGAAAACCTCGACAACAGCCAAAACTATTGCCTCCAAAAAAGTTATATATCATGTTTTCCTCGCATGGAGTAAAGTGAACTCCATTGCATAGTATGTCGCAAAATCTTTAAATGTTCGGCAATTGAATAGGCGATTGTCATATTGCTCACATGCAAGCTTCCAATGCCCAGTGTTTTGTTTTTTATAATATTTTTTTTAAGTGAATTGCCAATTTTACGCATCTTTTAATTTGTTTTTTGTTATTTTTTTTGATAAACTCAATTTCAAGGAGGTAAAAATATGACAGCAAAAGAATTCGCAAAAGAGTTTATCAATGATTTATATAAAAGAACAACCGATACTCGAACCGTCTTTTCTATGAGCGTTTATAACGACGACCCACAACTCAAAACATTGAGAAGAGAATTAGAAAAAGCAGGTTATAGCCTTACATTAGAAAAACCAAACAAAATTCCATACGAACAAGAATGGAAAGTTATAAAAAATTAAAACATATTAGAGGGGGAGATAATCTCCCCTTTTAATATGTTATCAGATAAATTAGAAAAAAATAATTTTAAAATCTTGACATTTTGTTTAAAAAGCATATAATAAGACAAATTCAACCAAGCCCAAAAGGCAATTATCTTGTGGAAACACAGCACGGGGGTTGAATTTTTTTATTTAAATTTTCTATTATATTCTTTAATTTTGTATCTATTTTATAAACAAAAAAAACACGGCAAATTGCCGTGACCTTACTTAACAATATGGTGGAGTTATATCGCTGCAAAGGCGAACTTGCTCGCAAGGGTGAGCCAAAGCGCGATATATCTCCCACCAGCCCATGACATCGTCATGGCTGTTTTGCTTGCATGCAAAACAAAAAAACACGGCAGCTTGCCGTGACCTTACTTAACAATATGGTGGAGTTATATCGCTGCAAAGGCGAACTTGCTCGCAAGGGTGAGCCAAAGCGCGATATATCTCCCACCAGC
>CALVZD010000021.1 GCA_944372435.1 uncultured Clostridia bacterium
CCTTGCGGAGAAGATGAAATGAAAACGATACTTTTGAGGTTTGGTGAGCTGTTTTTGAAAGGCGAAAATCGTCACCTTTTTGAAACCGCTCTGTTTAACAATATTCGCAAAAAGCTTGAGGGCGAAAAGTTTAAACTTACTCGCACTCAGGGCAGGCTGATTGTCAGTGATTTTGAGGATGAGGAGAGGATTGTCGAAAAACTCACAACCGTTTTTGGTTTGCACAGCCTTAGCATAGCCGAGGAGCTGGAAGCGGACAAAGATGCTATCTGCAAATATTTTGAAAGTATTTCGATTGACGGAACCTTTAAGGTTGAAGTCAACCGAGGCGACAAGCGTTTTCCAATAAAGTCTATGGAGCTTGCGGCTGAACTTGGCGGCATTTTGCTAGAAAACAATCCAAACGCCAAAGTTGATCTTTACACTCCTCAGCAAAAAGTCATGGTGGATATTCGCGCAAACGGCAAAGCGTATGTCTATGACAAAACGATTGCGTGCCAAGGTGGTTTGCCACTCGGCACTTCCGGAAGAGCGCTGCTGCTGCTTTCGGGAGGTATCGACAGTCCGGTTGCGGGCTATCTGATGGCAAAACGAGGGCTAAAACTTGAAGCGTTGCATTTTCACAGCTATCCATACACAAGCCCTGAGGCAAAGCAAAAAGTCGTGACACTTGCAGAAAAGCTTTCAAAATATAATGATGAGGTCAAGCTGCACTGCATCTCTTTCACAAAAGTTCAAGAAGAAATCCACAAAAATTGCTCGCCAGAATTTATGATCACAATCATGCGCCGAATTATGATGCGCATCGCTGAAAAAATCTGTCAGCGCGATCGTCTGGGCGCCATTGTGACAGGGGAAAGTCTGGGTCAAGTTGCAAGCCAAACTATGCAGAGTATGACAGTCACCGAAAATGTGCTAAATTGCTTTCCGGTTTTTCGCCCTTGTATCGGCATGGATAAGGAAGAGATAATCTCAGTTGCAAAAAATATCGACAGCTTTGAAACTTCGATTTTGCCGTATGAAGATTGCTGCACAGTCTTTCTTCCAAAAAATCCGGTTATAAAGCCAAAAATATCTCAGGCGGAAAAAGAGGAAGCCAAACTCGACATCGACGCTCTTGTGGGTGAGGCACTCGAATCGGAGGAGATTTTGATCGTCAAATAGGGGGGGCGCGAGCAAAAAATTTTCGCTTCGCAAAAATTTTTGAAAACCTGCTTGAAATCAAGCAGGTTTTTTTTTCGTAGCAATGCTCGCGCCGCGCTCGCGAGGCTCTGGTAGAGCAAAATGTATAACGATTTATATTTATAAAAACCAAATTTATAAATTTTCAAAAAACAAAATTGTTATAAAAAATCGGCGAATAAATATGCAAAAAACACTTGCATATTTATAAATTTTAATGTATAATGATGAAAACTGGGCTTATAAATATGAATTTATAAATATTCATAACGCCTACATCCCTTTAAAATAAAGGGAATTAGCGATTTGGAGGACACAGAATGGCACGAAGCGCAAGACAGTCAAAAATCTTGGAACTCATTTCGGTCAAGGAGATCGAAACGCAAGAAGAATTGGCAAGAGAGCTGAAAAATGCAAATTTTGAGATCACTCAGGCGACGATTTCGAGAGATATCAAAGAGCTTGGGTTGACAAAAATTCTCACAAGTTCGGGCAAATATAAGTATGCCATCGTCGGCTCCGACGAGCAACAGATCTCAAACAAGTTTGTCACGATATTCCGCGAGGCTGTCATTTCGGTCAAATCTGTGCTTAACATTGTTGTGATAAAAACCTTAAAGGGCCTTGGTTCAAGCGTTTGCAGCTTTGTTGACAAGTTGAACCTCAACGAGCTTGTTGGTGCTGTCAACGGCGATGACACGGTTATGCTCATTTTTCCGTCAGCTGGCTATGCTTCAGAGTCGGTCACGACGCTTTCTGATATGTTAGGATAAGGGGAAAAGATGCTTAGAAGTTTAACCTTACATAATCTGGCACTTTTTAAAAAACAGGATATAGAATTTGGCGCAAACATGAATGTCATTTTGGGTGAAACCGGCGCAGGAAAAAGTTTGATTTTTGACGCTATAAATTTTGTTTTGGCTCTTAAAACCGACAAATCGCTGCTGCGCTCTGGCGAGCAGATGATGCGCGTTGACGCTGTGTTTTCGCCGGTGGGGCAAAAAGTTAAAGAGCTTTTGAATGAAATGGAAATTGAAGAAGAGGATGAGCTTGTCATATCTCGCACTCTTCACTCAGACGGCAAAACCTCGGTCAGAGTCAACGGCTTGCCTTGCGCGCTCAATTTTGTCAAACAGCTTGCACCTGAACTTGTCGATGCGTTTTTGCAGCATGAAAGCTTGCAGATTTTGAAAGCAAAAAATCACTTGGCACTTTTAGACAAGTTCTGCGACCTGGCTAGCCTCAAACAAAGCCTTTCGGAGCTTATAGAAAAAGAAAGAGAGCTTTCAAAAAAAATTGCCTCGCTTGGAGGAGACGACTCTGCGCGCGCGATCAAAAAGGACTTTTTGGAATTTCAAATCAAAGAGCTTGAAAACGCACATCTCAAAATCGGCGAGGACGACGAGCTCGACGAGAGAATAAAGCTTTTGCAAAGCGCTGAGGAAGTCACCGAAAATTTGGGCGAAGCGATCAGGCTGCTTGAAGGCGGACAAAACTCGGTGCTCTCTGAGCTTGGCGCAGCTTCGCGCCTTGTTGGAAGGCTCGGCCAGATCAAATCGCTGCCTCAGCTTGAAGAGAGGTTGGAGGGCGCTTCGATCGAGATCGACGACATCGTTTCAGAACTCAAAAGCTTGCTTTCAGAAGTGGACAGCGATCCGCTCGAGCTTGAACGACTTGATGAGAGGCGTGACAAAATCAGAGCCTTAAAGCGCAAATACGGCGGCAGCATCGAGGCTGCTTTGCAAAGCTTGGAAGAATTTAAAACTCGGCTCGACGAGCTTATCGAAGGCAAGGAGCTTTCAGAAAAACTGCAAAGTGAAATAGAAAAACTTAAAAAAGAGCAGATCGATCTTTGCCAAAAGATGCACGAGCAAAGAAAGCAGGCGGCGCTGGAAATCAAGGACAAATTGCAGGCAGAGCTTGCCGACCTTGGCATGAAGTCGACTCAGTTTGAGGTGAAGTTTGATCGAAAAGAGGTCAGCGCGGATGGATTTGATGATGTGAGCTTCATCTTTTCTGCCAACAAGGGGCAGCAGCTCAAAGATCTTGCAAAAACCGCGTCAGGAGGCGAGAGCAGCAGAATTATGCTCGCTTTCAAAAATATGTTCGCTTCTTCCGGCGACAACAAAACACTGCTGTTCGATGAGATCGATTCTGGCATCAGTGGTGAAGTTGGCAATATGATGGCGCAAAAGCTTGCAAGCATCGCAAGGAGAGATCAAGTGATCACAATCACACATCTTCCACAGGTAGCAAGCGCTGGCGACCACTTTGTCAAAGTCGAAAAAATCACAAGCGGTGAAAACACGATAAGTCAAGCAACCAAAATCGAAGGCGAGCAGATCGTCGACGAGATCGCGCATATCATCGGTGGCGAAAAGGTCACGCAGGTTATGCTGGAAAATGCTCGCGAGCTTTATGAGCGCGGGCAAAAGTTTGGCCGAAAAGAATAAAATGTTGCAAACGAAAGAAACTATCCTTTGGGGTAGTTTTTTTGTTTGGAGGCTTGATGAAAAAACGCAGCTTATGGATGGTTATGCTTTGCGCAGCGATCGCTGTGCTGCTTGTTTTTAACATTCAATTTTCACAAATCTACTCTCTGCCTGAGGGCTTTTTGGCGACGCATGAGGAGGTGGAAAGCTCAAATCAAAACGGCGTTTTTGGCAGTTTTATCTCGGCGGAACTCGAAAAGAGCGCTCAATCTGTCTCGACCGACAAACCGACAGAGGGCTACATAACTTTCAAACTTTTTGGGTTTATTCCAATCCGAAAAGTCGCTGTGGTTTGTGCAGATGAGGAGGATGTGTTTGTTGGTGGCTCGCTCATTGGCATAAACATAAGCGCAAAAGGCGCGATTGTGATAAATGAAAAGATGGTCGACTCCGAATTCGGGCTAGTCGACACTGAAAAAAGCGAAAGTTTCAAAGAGGGCGACTTGATCAGCAAAATCAACGGCGTTGAGGTGTCGTCGCTCGATGATTTGAGCGCGCTTGTCGAAGAGAGCGAAAACGAGATTTTTGAGATCACATTTCTGCGCAAAAACAAAATGCACACCGCTCAAATTCGAGGGGTGCGCGATAAAAATACCGGAAAATTCAAACTTGGGCTTTGGGTGAAAGACGATGTTTCTGGCATAGGAACGCTGACATATGTCAACAAGGAGACGCACAAGTTTGGTGCGCTTGGTCACGCGATCACCGAAAGTGACAACGCGATCCCGGTCAGTGAAGGCAGCGTTTATGCCTGCAAACTTGTTGGGATTGAAAAGGGTGAGCATAACGATCCAGGGGAGCTGAGGTGCATGTTTTCGCCAGCCGACAAAGTTAAAGGCGAGCTTGAAAAGAACACAAAATTTGGCGTTTTTGGTCAGCTCAAAGATGGTGAAAGTTTGATTGATGAAAACTTGTCCTCCAAAATCGGAGGCAGGCTTTCGGTGAATCCTGGCAAGGCATACATCGTGTCCAGCATCAGCGGAATAAGAGAAGAATATGAAATCGAGATCATCAAGGCATCCTATCAATCAAAGGCGGATGACAAAAGCATAGTTTTCAGAGTAAAAGACAAGCGTTTGATCGAGCTTGCCGGAGGGATCGTGCAGGGCATGAGCGGCTCGCCAATTTTGCAAAACGGCAAACTTGTTGGTGCGGTCACTCATGTCTTTACCTCAGATCCAACCAAAGGCTATGGAATTTACAGCGATTGGATGGTGCTCAGCGACTAGTTGAGCTTGACTTTGTTTGCCACATTCTTGCGCATATCCTCGCTGATTGCAGCATAGTGCTTTTTGGTTGTGTTGACATCACGATGCCCTAAAACATCCGCAACGATATAGATATCCTTGGTTTCGCGATAAAGGTTGGTGCCAAAGGTGCTGCGCAGCTTGTGAGGGGAGATCTTTTTGAGAGGAGTTGCCTCTTTTGCAAATTTTTTGACGAGATCTTCAACCGCGCGCACTGAAATCCTCTTTTTTTGCAAAGACAAAAACATCGCCTGTTCGGTTTCAGGAATGCCGAGAGTCGCGCGCTTTTTGAGCCAAACTTTCAAAGCGTCAGCGACCTCTTTTGAAAAATACAAAACAGTTTGATTGCCGCCTTTTCGCGTCACCTTGAAAGCGTTTTGCGAAAAATCAAAATCGTTTATGTTGAGCCCAACGCACTCAGAAATTCGGATGCCCGTGCCAAGAAAAAGTGTGACAAGGGCGTTGTCGCGCTCGAGGGTGTTTTGGTTGTAAGCTTTTTGCCTCTTTGAAAAGGTGTTGTTTGAAGAAACCGCGTCAAGCATCCTTGAAACTTCATCGGCTTCAAGGCGGATAATCTCCTTGTTGTGCAGTTTTGGAGTTGGAACCTTGCTTGCCACATTGGAAGAGAGCAAATCGTGGTCGAAAAGATATTTGAAAAAGCTTCTGATTGAGGCGAGCTTTCTGGCTTTTCCTCTTTCGCCGTTCTTGTTGACTTTTCCGTCGGTTTCATAATAGGAGAGATAGGAAAGATATTGCTCAATTTGCGTGGATTTGAGCTTGTCTAAGTCGGAAAGTTGAATTTCGGATTTATTTTTGTGCAAAATTTCCTGCAAAAAGTCAAAAAATATGTTGATGTCCATGGCATAGTTGCGACGAGTGAGCGAAGAGGAATTGTTTTCGATCCCTATAAAGTAGTCATAAACATACTCAGGCAGTTGCGAAACTATGGCGCCGATTTTTTTCTGATTTGACAGATCTCGTTTTTCAAAATAGGACAAATTTTTCATACTCTAATTATACAACATTTCAAAAATAAATGCAAAGAATTTTAACCACAATATGTTGTGAGTATTATGACATAATAGACACAAGAAGAGCAAAATAGAGCATAAAAACAGGCCAATTTGTTTGACAAGGCAAGCTTTGTTGTTGTAAACTTAATTAAATTTAAGGAGCCTTTTATATGATAGACATAAACATTTTGAGAACAAACCCTGAACTTGTCAAGGAAAACATAAAGCGAAAATTTCAAGACCACAAATTACCGCTTGTGGATGAAGTTGTTGAACTTGATGTGGCTTTGAGAGCTTTGAAAAAAGAGGGCGACGACAAGAGGAGAGAGAAAAACCAAATTTCCTCTCAGATTGGCCGTTTGATCGCTCAAAACAAAAGAGCTGAGGCGGAAGAGGCCAAGGCGCAAGTTGGCAAGCTCAACAAAAGGATCGCTGAGATAGAGGCTGAGGAAGAACAAATTTCAGAGCGCGTCAAAAAGATCATGATGGTGATCCCAAATTTTGTTGCAAAAGATGTTCCACTTGGCAAAGATGACAGCCAAAATGTGCAGCTTGAAACCTTTTTGGAAGCCAAGGAAAAGCCTTTTGAAGTGCCATATCACACAGAAATTTTGGAAAAACTTGCAGGAATCGATTTGGACAGCGCTCGCAGAACCAGCGGACAAGGCTTTTATTATCTGACCGGCGATGTTGCAAGGCTGCATTCGGCGATTTTGACCTATGCTCGCGATTTCATGATCGACCGCGGCTACACCTATGTCATTCCGCCTTTTATGATTCGCAGTGAGGTCGTCAGCGGAGTTATGTCTTTCGACGAAATGGACAATATGATGTATAAGATCGAGGGCGAAGATCTATATCTCATCGGCACAAGTGAGCACTCGATGATCGGAAGATTTATGGGCACAATTTTGGATGAAAAAAGTTTGCCGCTTAAATTGACGAGCTATTCGCCATGTTTTAGAAAAGAAAAGGGCGCTCACGGCATCGAGGAACGCGGAATTTATCGCATCCATCAGTTTGAAAAACAAGAGATGATCATAATTTGCAAGCCGGTAGACAGCGACAAATTTTATGACGAGCTTTGGCACAACACTGTCGACTTTTTCGTGTCGATGCAGATTCCTGTTCGCACTCTTGCTTGCTGCACAGGCGATCTTGCTGATCTTAAATACAAAAGTTTGGATGTTGAGGCTTGGAGCCCAAGGCAGAAAAAATATTTTGAGGTCGGCTCTTGCTCCAATTTGACAGATGCTCAAGCGAGGCGCCTTGGAATTCGCTACAAAACCGAAAAAGGCAATGTTTTTGCGCACACTTTAAATAACACCGTGGTGGCACCTCCAAGGATGCTCATCGCGTTTGTTGAAAACCACTTAAACGAAGATGGTTCCGTCAATATTCCGCCTGTTTTGCAACCATACATGGGTGGAAAAACCAAAATTGAAGTTAAAAAATAGGAGAAAATATGAGGGGAATTTCGCGTAAACTCATCGAATCGATCGCCGAGGAAGATGTCAGCGAATTTGCTGACCTTGTCGGCGAAAAAGTGACAGCACTTTGCTCAGCTGCGATCAATGAGCTTTCTCTTTCTGTTCCGTTTGTCAACATCGACAAAACTATTTTGCAGCCAGCAAATGAAATCTTTAATGGCGGAATTTCTGCAGAAAGCGAGTATATCTATTTTCTGGCCGTTGAAAGCCCACAGATCGAAATAAATTGCCTGCAATATAACGACTTTTGGAAGCGTTTTAAGGAGCGTTTTTTGTATGCTTGGAACGCCTCGAAAAAGAAAAAGCGCAAAAAACGCAAGCGCGAGGCTCAACAAGAGGAAGCAAATCCATATAATTTTCAAGCGGAAAAATATAACCTCGACAAGCTGATCTCAGATTTGCAAATCGCGATCTCGCACAATATTTCCGAAACCAGCATCGTTTATAACGAAGGAAGAAATTTGAAAGTCATCGGCATAGACGACTTTGGCCCAAACACCAAGATTTTGATTTATCCTGTGCTTTATGAAGATGGCGACTACAAGTTTTTGATCAGCCGAAAAAAAGGCTTTTACAAGATGAATTTTGATAACCGAACCCGCCTTATCAGCGACAAATTTGAGCGAGTTGGGCAAAATTTTGTCAAAATGATCAAGATTATGAACGCGCTTTTCAGAAATTCTTCTCGCAGTTTCGTTCGTCCAAACCAAATATACATCGAAAGCTTGCTTTATAACACGCCAGATGAGCTGTTTTTTGCAAAGGACATATATTCGGTGTTTAAAAACATCATAAATTATCTGAACTTTTCAAATGTTTTAGAATTTAAAAGCGTTTTAAATCCGGATATAACACTAGCAAAAGAAAAGGCGATAAGATCAAACATGGTGGTCTTTTCAAAACTTCTCAGCAGCATAAGCGAAATACAATAAATTTTAAAAGATCTAAGAATAGCCTCTTAGATTTTTTTGTAAAAAGTTATTTAACAGTTTAAAAAAATTTTTATTCGAATTTTAAAATCATTTGACATAATAGTGAAAAAACGCAAAAAATCATTGTTATAAAAACATAACATAATATTTACTATTTTGAGGCTATTATGTCGCTATCTCTGCGTAAAAGCTGTCTTTTACGCAGAGATACGGATGTAAAAATGCTTAAAAATTTCGCGGTATTATGTCAACATAATACCCCCTATTTTGGTTGACAATGGGTTGGGATAAATTGTATAATCATTTCAGAAGGTGAAATTTATGGAAGTTTTGGCAAAAGGTCAGCTTTCTTACATGATCCTCTCCTGCCTCAGCGAGAGAGATATGTATGGGCTCGAACTCATCGAAGAAATAAAAAACAGATATGGAAGAGAAATCAAGCTTCCAAGCTTGTATTCGAACCTGAATCGCATGAAGGAGCTCAAATACATATCCTCATATTTAAAGGAAAGTACGAAAGGGCCAAAATGCTCTTATTCCAGCATAACCGACGCTGGACGCAGCGCTTTAGAGGATTTGAAAGTCGATTTTGGTGGGCTGAGCAAGGTTGAGGAGATAAAAGTTGCAAAGCCTCAGCAACCTGAGCCTAAAAAAGAACTTAACGATTTTGAAAAATATTTGAAGCAAAACACCTCAAACGAGCAAGATGAGGAAATTGAAAAGAGTGACGACTATGACGACTATTTCAATCTTTCAGACGATGAGCCTGCTGAGCAAAACGCCGCTCAAGAACAAATCGAAGAAAAGCCTTTGACGCAGCAAGAACAATTTGATGAGGTTGAAGAAAATGTTTTAGAGACTGTTGTCGAAGAAAAAATTGCTGTGGTAGAACACCAGCCAGCTGAAACGCAGCAAGATGAAGAGGACACTGCTGAATACAACCAGCGCGTTTACAACGCGGCACGCGATTTTTCGAGAAACAGAAACAAAAAGAGTTACACCGAAAATCAAATTCAGCTTTCTATCTCCCCTGCTCCGGCAAAATCGACCGAGCAGCAGGAGCAGGATCTGTCTGAGCTGAAATCTGCGCTCTTGCAATCGAAAGAGGGTCACTATCAAGAGATAAAGCAGGAGTTCAAAACTTATAATGCGCTTCAAAACGCGCTCGTAAAAGAGCAACCGAAGGAAATTGAAGTGAAAGAAGTCAAAGATGACGCGGTTTTCATCACCGACAGACTGCCAGAAGAAGCGATACCAAAACCGAAGCGCATCGAGCCGCCTAGGCTGAACATAACCTTGCCGACGCCTGGCTATGACAAAAAATTGCCTGCGCCAAAGAGAAACCTTTCGGTCGACCCTACTTGTAACGATGTGAGGGCTAAAATCGAGAGCTTGTATGCAAAAGCAGAGGTGAAAAAAGAACCGATTGCTCCGACAAATGAAGAGTTTGAAAACTATGACGAGCTTTCATCCTACTATTCATCGCAAGGCGTGGATTTCAAAGTGTATGAGAGACCTGAGGCAAGAATCAGGCACAACACAAATCTTTTAAATCTGTTTGTCAGCCTGTTCGTCTTTGGGCTTATCGGAGTTGGCAGTGCGCTGTTTTATCTGATTTTCAGTTTGTCAGGTCTTACAACCGACGCCACAAATTTCGTCTACTATCTCTTCCCTATCATCGCGCTTGTGTATGTTGTCTACTGCTATTACAACTACAAAACCTCAGTCAGCAAAGTGCCGCGCCAAATGTGGCATCCAGCGATTGTGTGGAGTTTGCTAGCGCTGCTTGTCGCCTTGATATTTTTGATAAACTTTGCTTGCGGCGCATCTTTTGCTGAGGCTTCAACATATTTTTCAACCATACTCTTTCCTATATATGTTGCAGCTTGCGCGACGGTCGGAGTTTACTACTCGCAGATGTTTGTTTACAAAAAATATTGGAAATGATGAATAAATACTTTTAAAACTTCGCATAACAATCTTAGGTTAAGTTTTGTCTTAACCGTTAATGAGGAAAAACGCGTTTTAAGATTTTGACGCGTTTTTTCTTTTGCGTGTTTTTTAGAGATTTGAGCAAATTTAGCAAGATGTCAGATTGAAGATGATAAATTTATATTATCGGAAGCCGAACTTGCTTGCAAGGGTGAGGCTGATGTTTATACATACTAAGTGATGAGTGTGCGTTAGCACACAAATTTGATAGAATTTATTAAAATTTTATGCTAATAAAATTTTAACATCACATAGTTTATATTACTGAAAGCTGTTTGAATAAATTGTGGCATCACAGTTTGAATCACCATCAAGTTTTGCTTGAAAATGCCTGTCGGCGCTTGCAGACAAAACTTTTAGTAATACAAACTATGTAGCGAGGAATATCAACCACCGTTTGTAGATAAGAAAATGAGAAAAGTTCTGAAAGCTTTTGATGGTTTTTTAGACTCAGGGCGGAAGCCTGCTCGCGAGCTCGCGAGCAAGAGCGCGCTCTGCGCGCGCTCAAAAATTTTGCTTGCGCAAAATTTTGGCTTCCGCCCGAGAGAACGAGAGAAATAGTTATGTGCAACTTTCCGAGAGAAACAGTCTTTCATGTATCGTGAAGAGGTTGCAACTGAACTCAAAAGCGTGCCAAAATTCAAAAGGCGAGGCTTGTCTTTATAAAAAAAAAGAAAAACGCGGGTTAAATAATAACATTTAGTCGCGTTTTTCTCTGACGGTCAAGCGATTTGCTCAACCTATGTTTGTTATGCGCAGATTTTTGAAGATTATGCAAACTATTTTGCGGTTTCTGAAAATCTTGATTCGCGAATGACATTGACTTTGATTTGACCAGGATATTGCATTTCGTCCTCAATTCGTTTTGCGATATCTTTTGCCAAGAACATTGCGTCGTTATCCGAGATTTGGTCTGGCTTGACGATGATGCGCACCTCTCTGCCCGCTTGAACAGCAAAGGCTTTGTCAACGCCTTTGAAGCTGCTAGAAATCTCTTCAAGCTGTTGCAAACGTTTGATATAATTTTCAAAGCTTTCGCGTCTAGCGCCAGGTCTTGTGCTGGAAATTGCATCCGCAATTTGAACGATGACCGCTTCGACAGATTTGAATTCAACGTTAAAGTGGTGCGCTTCAATGCAGTGGATAACCGCAGGATTTTCTTTATACTTCGTTGCAAGGTCAACTCCGATCTGGACGTGAGTTCCCTCAATTTCGTGATCAAGCGCCTTGCCTATGTCGTGAAGCAGTCCTCCGCGTTTTGCAATTTTTGCGTCCGCTCCAAGTTCGGTTGCGATCTGCCCTGCAAGGATCGCGGTTTCGATGCTGTGTTTCAGGCAGTTCTGCCCATAGCTTGTCCTAAATTTAAGTCTGCCCAAAATCTTGACGAGCTCTGGATGAAGGTTATATATTCCAACCTCTTCGCAAGCTTTGTCGCCGGCTTCTTTGATCGCCTTGTCGACTTCTTTGGACATTCTTTCAACGATCTCTTCAATTCTGGTCGGATGAATTCTGCCGTCAACGACGAGCTTTTCAAGGCTGAGCCTTGCTATCTCTCTTCTAATAGGATCGAACGAAGAGATTGTGATGCTTTCTGGTGTGTCGTCAACGATGAGTTCAAC
>CALVZD010000022.1 GCA_944372435.1 uncultured Clostridia bacterium
GACGGCTCGATTTGGGGGCACATCGGCATCACACTGCTTGAAACTGTTTTGGGTTTTGCCATCGCCACAATCGGAGGAACTCTGATTGCCATTTTGCTTTGGTGGAGCGAAAAACTCAGGCGGATTTTAGAGCCATATATCGTGGTTTTAAATTCGCTGCCAAAGATCGCGCTCGGCCCAATAATAATTTTGTGGGTCGGCTCAGGAATGAGCGCGATCATCATCATGTGCGTGCTGATCTGCGTGGTCATGACGACGATTTCGATGCTAAACGCCTTTCTAAGTTGCGACGAAGACAAGATTTTGCTGATGAAATCGATGAAGGCAAACAAATTTCAAATTTTTTGGAAGCTGGTTTTGCCAAACGCTATGAACGATTTTATCTCGGTGCTAAAAATCAATGTCGGACTCGCTTGGGTGGGAACGGTCATGGGAGAATACATCTCTTCAAGCGCCGGACTTGGCTATCTGATCGTGTATGGCAGCCAAATTTTCAGAATTGACCTTGTCATGATGAGCACTGTGGTGCTTTGCCTGCTCGCCGCGGTCATGTATTTGCTCGTGAGCTGGCTGGAAAAATGGCACAATCGCTAACATTTTTTGGGCAAGGCAAACAAAAACAGCAGCATGCCTGCCCCAACTATGCTGGCAAACGGATAGAGAAAGCTGACTATCGAACCAAACCCCAACATCGAAAGACCGAGGGGCAAAAATATCGAAATTGCGATCGACATCACAAAATTCACGCCAAATCTTTTCAAAGCAAGTCGACTCGTCCATACCAAAGAGAAAAGGGTTGTTATGCAGCCCGAAAACACCACAAATTTGATGAGCGCGGCCGCCACGCCGCTTGAAAGAGCGACGAGCGGCATATCCTGCCCGATCATTTCAGGGTTTGATAGTAGCACACAATTTGTCAGCATGAGAAAACTTGAAAGCAGAAAGCTTGAAACAAAACTCACACCGGCTTTCTGCTTTTTTGTCAGCTTTTCGCCGCTTTGGGCTATGACAACGCCGGAGATTGAAAAGTTGAGCACGCTGTAAAGCAGTGCAAACAAAAGCCCTGCAAAACCGTTTTGGTGAAATGAGGCTGCTTTGGCTCCCTCGAAGTTTGAAAGCAGCACCACCGCCATGCTCGTTATCGTTGCTGGGATCAAAAGATTGTTGAGAAAAGCCAAACTTTTGATGCCTCGTTTTGCAACGATGATGCAGATGACAACAAGCAGCGCCATCAAAAGCGTTTTGGCCGAATTTTGTTGCGGCAAAATTTCAAAAGTGCCGGCAAACATCGACGAGGTGAAAATCAAGCTGACAAGCAGGCATAACGCAGAAAAGAACTTGGAAGAGGTCAGCTTTTCAAGAGCGTGAGACCCTCGCGAAAGAAAAAAATAGATGATGCCGAAAAACAGAAAAAAACTCAGAAAGATAAAAAAATAGGAGATCGTTCCAAAGCGCGAAAAAAACACCGCAACCTCCTTGCCGCTTGCAAAGCCGGAGCCGATTACGGTGCCAATAATGATCATTGTTGTGGAAAAAGATTTTTTCATCAAAATAAATATATTTATTTATTTTTTTAAAAATTACGCATGATACAATTATGCAAAAGCTTTTTCCAATCTACTTTTTTATAGCTCTCTTTTCTTGCGGCCTATTCTGCTGCGTTTTTCCGTATCCAATAATGCAAAACCAAGCGAACATCACTAGCAAAGATATGTATGAGCTGAACAACTTTTATGAAGAAGAAGAGGTGATCTCTCCGCCGCAGGCAGAGGTGAGCGTTTCTAACCTCAACTGGTTCGACACTGTGAACGCAATCTTCCCCACCTACGAAAAGACGAGAGTGATCGATATCCAAAGCGGCAAAACCTACTATATTTATCGCAACGGAGGGCACAATCATGCCGATGTTGAGCCGATTGACCGCGAAAACACCGAGATTTTTCACAGCATTTACAACTATGAGTGGAGCTGGACGCGCCGCCCTGTTTGGGTGGAAGTGACAAAAAATAACTTTGTCGCGGCCAGCATAAACGGCTATCCACACGGTCAAAGTTACATCGAAAACACAGGCATGGATGGACACACCTGCATACATTTTTTGTTGAGCAAAACTCACGGCACAAAGCGCGTGGATGAGGCTCATCAAGCGGCGGTCGAATATGCCTATGAGCATCGAGATGAAATATCAAAATATCTGTGAAATTATTTGTGATAGCTTGTGCCAGAAATGATATTGAAGGCGCGATAGATCTGCTCTAGCGCCACAACGCGCGCAAGGTTGTGTGGCAAAGTGATCCTTCCAAAAGAAATGCGAGATGTCACCTGCCTTTTAACCTCCTCGCTGACGCCGTGACTGCTGCCAATGACAAAGCAGATCGTGCTTGAAAAAAGCGACGAGTTTTCAAGAAATTCGGCAAGCTGCGGGCTGGAAAGCTGCTCGCCCGAAACATCGAACAAAACGCTTTTGCCCTCGAGTTTTTCCAAAATCAGCTTGCCCTCTTTTTGCAGAGTTTCTTCGGCTGTTGAGGTCTGGTTTTTTTCTGGAATTTCTACAAGCTCAAACTTGCAAAATTTTTGCAGGCGTTTTATGTATTCTTTTTGAGCCTCCTCCCAAAAAGACTCTTTAAGTTTGCCCACGCAAATGAGTTTTATTTTTATCATAGCACCCCCCAAACAAAAGTGAAAATTGTGATCGCGCCCATCAGCCCTATCACGAGCCACATCAAAAACTGCCCAAGTTTTGGCGGCGAAAATTTTTCTTGCGCTGCTGGCTGCATCGAAAAAAGCTGCTTTATTATCTCAAGCCTCGGATCCAAGATTTCGGCATTTTGGCTGCCGTTTTTGACGCTTTCAAGGTCGAGAAAATAGGCCTGTTTTGCCAAATTTTTCTGGGCTTTTTTTGCCGCAGTTGCAAGATCGTTTTTCAGCTGCTCGGCAAAGATTTTGTGGCAAAGCATATACAAAAGATACGCCAAAACGAGCAACACAAGCGTGCAGAGCAAAATCCCCAAAAACAGATTTGACGAAATTACACCAAAAAACCATTCATACACCTGCCCAAGCGGCAAGTTGTTGACGCGAGAAAAGGAAAGATAAACGCTGAGGGCGTTGTTTGCAAAATGCACGATCATGGCTGGATAAATCGAGTTTGACATGACCGTCAAAAAACCGAGGAAAATTCCGATAATCGTCGCATAGAAAAACTGCTCGATGTTCATGTGCAGCAGCCCAAAAAGCAGCCCTGAAAAGATGATCGCCTTCCACATGCCCATCGGACGCATGGTTTTGAGCAGCATTCCGCGATGCACAAACTCTTCACATATGCCTGGAAGTAGCGCAGAAAAAATCAGGTTGACAAAAAGCGCGTCAAAGCCATAGCTGGATGGAAGCGGCGACGAGACGTGCTCATAGCCAAAAAAGTCTATGAGCGAGTTGAAGGTCGACGAAACAAACACATTCAAAAAAAACACGACTATGCCAAGCAGAACTGTCAGCCCTGCCACCTTTTTTGATATGCTTTCGCAGCCATAAAACTCGAGGGTTTGGGCAGGTTTTTGCTTTTTTAAAGCCGAAAACAAAAGCACGCCGCCTCCAAAAAGCAGCAAGATTTGCACTAAAATTGTGAACACCACGCTCGAATAATCGCCCAGCCCGTCCAAAAGCCCAAACGCTGAGATCATCCTGAGCGCAACGAAGAGCACGACTATCACAAAATAGGTCAGCATGGCAAAATTAAAATTTTTTGAACTTTCTTTCATTGTGATTATTATATTCCTATATCACCAAAATCATGCCGCAAAAGAAAACACGCCAAAGCCGCTCAAAGTGTTAAACAAAAACAGCACCACTGCCACACCCATGGCAAACCAAAGCATGATCGGATATGGCTGTTTTTTTGGGTCAGTCGATTCTGGCTTGTCCGGTTCGTCTTCTTCTTTTTCAGGCTCAAGCTCACGGTTTTTGTGTTTGAAATAAAATTTTTCGATGACAAAAACAAGAACTGCTGCAACCAAAACGAGCGCCACGCAAACCACCCACTGCCACGCGTTGTAAACCATCTCCACGCCGCCATAGTGCAAACTTATGTAAGACAAAACAAGCACGATCGCATTGTTTAAAAAGTGGATCAAAATTCCGCTTGCAAGTGAGCCTGTTCTGATGACCATCCAAGCGATGACCACGCCCAGAGCAAACTGATACAAAAGCTGCTCAATCGAGCCATGAGCAAAGGCAAACATCGCGGCTGAAATAAAAATCGCGCAAACATCCCCCATTTTGCTGCGCAGGCCGTTCATGATTATGCCGCGAAAGATGAATTCTTCAAAAATCGCAGGCAGCACCGCCATGAGCAGGATCGCCAAAATCAGCCAGCCGACATTGTCAAGCGGAAGTGCGACCTCGCTGAGCTCATACCCTCCCATTTCAAGCAGGTGGTTGAAGCCGCCGATAAAATATTGCAAGCCAAAAAGGCAGATGAGCACCACGACAAAACACATGACAAAATCCCACGTTTTCATTTTAAAACGCAAGTTTGCCGCCTTGAAGGATATGTTTCGCTTTTTGTTGAAGCCAAAAAACAAAGCAGCATAGCCGATCGGCGCAAAAAAGCAGGCGACGATCGTGTAGGCAAGGCTGCCCCCCATGTCGCTGACACTTTGGCTAAGCTGCGAACTTAAAATCCCCATAAGAATAATGGCGACAATCATGATGACATATGGCGCCACAATCGCACCAAAATAGGCTATGCCGGTGTCGGAGATGTCATAATAATTTCGCTTGGAATAAGGCGGATTTTTTGTCTCTTTTTTGCTCATAAAAAAAGTATACATCATTTCGCTTGACTTTCCAAGCGGTTTTTCATTAAAATTTTGATATGAATGAATTTGAAAAGGAAGCGTTGCGTTTGGCAGAAAAAGCGGCAAAACAGGGCGAGATCCCGGTGGGCGCTGTGGTTGTCAAAGACGGCAAAATAATTGGCAAAGGCTTTAACCAGCGTGAGAGAAAGCAGCTGGCAACAAAGCATGCCGAGATTGTCGCCATCGAAAAAGCTTGCAAAAGGCTGAAATCTTGGAGGCTGGATGGCTGCCAGATATATGTCACTCTTGAGCCCTGTCCTATGTGCGCCGGCGCGATTGCAAATGCCAGAATTGACACTTTGCTTTTTGCGGCAGAAGAAAAAACCTCGTCAGACGGGCTGCTGCAAAGCATACTCTCATCGCTCAGATTAAATCACAAAGTTGAGGTCAAAAGGTGCGAAGGCAAAGAGGATGCTCAACTGCTTTTGCAAAACTTTTTTAAGGAAAAACGAAAAAAAAGCTCAAAATAAGAGCTTTTTTTGTTTGTTTTTGCGATTTTTTTTTAAAATTATTGTTTATTTTTTTCGATCAAATCGTCAAGCAGCAGCCGGAATTCCTCGTCGGATATTTCGCCTTCGTCTCGCATTGAGCGCAGCGCTCTTATCTGTCTTTGAAGTTTTAAAACCTGTTCGCTTTTGTTTTCTGCTTCGCGTTTTTTGAAAACAAAGCCCTGCTCGTCATCTGAGGAAAAGCCAAGATAAAGCGCAAGCGCGTTGAGATTGAGGAGTGCGCCACTTGCAAGGATAAATATGCTTGAGATGATCAAAATCGTTTTAAAAGCTGGTTTATTATAAAAATTTAAACCTATCAAAAGCAGCGCTCCTCCAAAAAGTGCCGCGGTGCCAAAGCCGAGGCAGGTGTAGCCGATGATTTTGTTTTCGCCAACGCCGACCACCATGCCGCTGCCGGTTTGAGTTTGTCCAAAATAGCCGGTTTTCAAAAGCTCCACGATGCTGACAATAAAAAGGACGATCGACAAAATTATCGAACAAATGCCGCTCATTTTGAAAAGTCCCTTTCTGGTCAGCGCCAAAGAGCCCCCTTTTAATAAGTTTCTGTGAAAAGTGTCAAAGCGGCTTTTTGCTAAGAGATTTCAAAAAACCTTAGCTTTGAGCTCAAAAACTTACAATTTTAGTTTAGCACATTTTTAAAAAAAATAAAAAGAATCGTCAAGTTTGCTTTCAAAACTTTTCACATTTTAGTATACTTTCAAAAAGGAAGAGATATGAAAGTGCTGATAACTGGCGATTCAAGTGGAATTGGACGCGAACTTAAAAAAATCTTTTTGCAAAAGGGCGACGAAGTGATCGGCCTTTCACGCACGTCGGGCTGTGATGTGACCGACGAAAAATCACTTGACGCGGCTTTTGAAAAAATCGACAAGATCGACATTTTGATCAACTGCGCGGGCTTTGGGCTTTCTGGCGCCGTTGAGCTGACGCAAGAAGAGCAGGTGCGCAAGCTTTTTGATGTCAATTTTTTTGGTTTGGTCTCGGTGACAAAAAGAGCTTTGCCACTCATGAGCGAAAACGGAAAGATCATCAACATCAGCTCGACCTGTGCGCTGTTTCCCCTGCCGTTTAGAGCCTACTACTGCGCAAGCAAGGCGGCGGTCAACATGATCACGGATGGGCTGAGGATGGAGCTTAAAAACACCAAAATTCAGGTGAGCAGCGTTTGCCCTGGCGAAATAAAGACGAATTTCACAAAAAACAGAGTCAAAAATTTTGCGACAAACGACCGCTACGGCTCATCTGTTGAAAACTCGGCAAAATTTATCGACAAGCATGAAAACCGCCGTATGCCAGCAGAGAAAGCCGCAAAAAAAATCGCAAAATTTATTGAAAAAAGACGGCTAAAACCGCAAATTATCATTGGAAAACAAAAGATTTTGTTCTTTTTTCAAAAAATCTTGCCAAAATCGTGGATGATCAAACTCACTCAAAAATTGTTTGTGAAATAGGGTTTTGCAAGGGGTTTTAAATTTTCTCAAAGCCGCTTTTGTGATATGTTTCGATTAAACTTTTCAAATCTTAAAAGATTTTGTTTTTTAAAATCATGAACATTTTTTTTGCGCGCAAAATACAATGAAAGTGGAGGCAGAAATGAACTACGAAAGATGCTATCGCAGCGGCTGCTACTATAATATGCCGACTTGCTGCCCAGCTCCTCCCTGCAATTCGCCTATGCCTCCGGCGTGCATGCCAGGCTGCCATGACAGTTTCGGATGTGGCTACTTAAATTTGGCAATACCTATTGGGCTGCTGCTTCTTGCAGGCGGGATACTGATTGGGCAAAATTGCACACAAAAACGGCCTTAAATTTAGGCCGTTTTTTTTAAAGCTTTTCATATTCGTCCAAAAGCTCGGACAAAAATTTGAAGACGTCGTCAAAAGTTTTTGGATCTTGCAAATCGCACCCAGCGTCCTTCAAAAGCTCAACCGGAGGTTTTGTGCCACCAGAGGAGAGAAAGTTGAGATACTTTTCCACTGCGCCTTCTTCTCCGGACAGTATGCGTCTAACGATGCTAAGCGCGCTCACAAGCCCGGTTGCATATTTGTAAACATAAAAAGCCGAATAAAAGTGCGGAATTCTTGACCACTCATATTGTATTTCGCTCAAAAGTTTGACCTTTTTTCCAAAATAAAATTTGTTGAGGTCAAAATATTTTTTGCACAATGCATCTTTTGAAAGCGGACGCCCCGCCTCAACCTCGCTGTGCGCCCACTCTTCAAATTCAGCGAACATCGTTTGGCGAAAGATCGTCGATTTTATGTTTACAAACAGGTTGTCGAGCAGCCAGAGTTTTTCAGCTTTCGACTTCAACTGCTTTTGCAAATGGAAATTTAAAAGCATTTCATTGACCGTGCTTGCAACCTCAGCCACGAAGATAGTGTAGTCTGCCTCTTCAAAAATTTGCGCCCTCTCAGAAAAATAGGAGTGCATGCTGTGCCCCATTTCATGAGCAAGAGTTTCAACAGAGCGAAAATCGCCGACAAAGTTCATGAGCACCACCGGATTTTTGCGATAAGCCCCCGAAGAGTAAGCTCCTGACGCTTTGCCCTCGTTTGGCATGACATCGATCCAGCGATTTTTCTTCGCCTCGTCTAAAACTTTCGTATAACTTTCGCCCAAAACTGCAACCGAGTCTTTGAAGAGTGAAAAAGCCTCATCAAAGGTAAATTTTTTGCTGAAAGTTTTGCCTATGAGAGCGAATTGGTCGAAAAGCTCAAAGCTTTCAAGCTTGAGTTTTTTGCGTTTAAGCTCAAAGTATCGATACAAAAACTTTGCATTTTTTCGCACGCTTGCAATCAGGTTTTTATAAACACTTTCATCTATCTCATCGTCATAAAGTTCGGCGGCAAGCGTTGAAGGATAATTTCGAAGCTTTGCAAAATAGCAGTCTTGCTTGACCGACGAAAGATAGTTTTGCGATAGCATATTGGCAAACTTTCCAAAAGTGCCGTTCATGGTTTTGAAGGCATTTTTGCGAAGCTGCCTGTCAGGCGAGTTGGTGTAAAGGCTGAGCGAAGCTTGGCTGAGTTTGTGCGGTTTGTTTTTGCTGTCTAAGATGTCGTCGAACTTTAAATCAGCATCAGAAAACGCGTCAAAGGAATTGGAAAATCCGCCCAAAAATTCACCCATGCCGGAGAGCATCTTTTCCTGCTCAGGGCTCAAAATGTGAGGCTTTTGCCTGATAATTTGGCGAAAATATAGCTTAAAATGCGAAAAAAGTGGATTTTTTTGCAATTTTTTGAGTTTTTCGTCGCTAAATTTTGAAACCTCAGGAGTTATGAAAGATGTGGCAACCGAAAAGAGAGTTCGCACTCGCGCAAGCTCGCTCTTCATCTCCTGCCCTGCCTTTGCCGCGATGTTTTCGTCGTGACGGCGATAGGCATAGCAGCCCAAAATCTCGAGCTCTTGACTTATTTTGCTGTCAAGCTCCAGCGCCTGCAACAGCAGTTTTTCGTCGGAGAGCTTGCCCTCAAAATTTTTAAACTCGGAAAAACTTTTTTCAAGCTCGCTTAGCCTAGTCTTAAAATCCTCGTCATCAGTGCAATATCCGGAAAGATCCCACTTGTATTTTTCCGCGATCTGACTGCGTTTCATTTTTCACCTCACAAAATATTTTGAAATGTTGAATTGTTTCCACGGCTGAACCGTCACATCAGGCTCTGCTAAAAACTTCATCGTCTGTTTTGAAACAGGGTGCTCAAATTCAAGCCTGCCCGCCCACAATGCCAGGTTGACTTTGGACGGCGTTTTGTTATACTTTCTGTCGCCGACGAGCGGATAGCCTATGCTTGCAAGCTGCACCCTTATCTGATGCGACCTGCCTGTGAGGATTTGAACTTCCAAAAGGCTGAAACGGTCGTTTCTTTCAAGGCACTTGTAGATGAGCTCGGCTTTTTTTGCGCCCACCTCCAGCCTTGGCACAATTGTCACAATGTTGCGCTGCTCATCCTTTTTGAGATAATGCGTGAGCTTGCCACTCATATCTTTGATTTTTCCCTCAACAACGCAGTAATAAACTTTTTTAAATTTGCCCTCCTGCATCTGTTTGGAAAGCCGCGCTGCCGCCTTGGAAGTTCTTGCAAAAACCATCAGCCCACCTGTCGGCCTGTCCAAGCGATGAACAAGCCCGATGAACGCCTCACCTGGTTTGTCATATTTTTGCTTTACATAGGCTTTGACCTGAGTCAAAAGATCCTCGTCACCGGAGGCGTCGGCCTGTGACGGCTGATTGTGCGGCTTTATGACCACAATGATTTGATTATCCTCATAAACTACTTGCATTTTTCCTCCCAAACCTTAAAGCCAGAGTTGCCACATGGCAAAACGATGCCCTCTTTTGTTGGCAACCCTATCTCATCAGCCTCGACATTTTCGCTGCCAAAAACAAGCGACAAAACATTTTTGATGACGCCGGCTTGCAGCCCTGTTGTGTAAGAATTTATCAGCACAAAAAGCGGCTTGTCGCTGAGGACACTTTTTGTTAGCTTTACAAAATCGTAAAGGTTGTCTTCGATCTTCCACATCTCGCCGCTTGGTCCCCTGCCATAGCTTGGCGGATCCATGATTATCGCATCGTAGCGATTGCCTCGTCGAATTTCGCGTTCGATAAATTTTTTGCAATCGTCTATGATAAATCTGATCGTGTGGATGCCGTTGAGCTCGGCGTTTTGTTTTGCCCTTTCAACCATGCCCTTGCTTGCATCGACATGGGTCACCTTTGCGCCAACAGCAGCGCAAGCCACCGACGCGCCGCCAGTGTAAGCAAAAAGGTTTAAAACTTTTATCTCTCTGCTCGCGTTTTTTATGAGCTGCTGCATCCTCTCCCAATTGACGGCTTGCTCCGGAAAGAGACCGGTGTGTTTAAAGCCCATGGGTTTAACCAAAAATTTGAGATTTTTCCACTCAACCGTCCACTCGTCAGGATACGGCAAAAACTGCTCCCAATACCCTCCGCCAGAAGAGGAGCGAGAGTATCTTGCATTGACTTTGAGTTTTTGCGCTGCTATATTTTTCCAAATGACTTGCGGATCCGGCCTTGTGAGCAGAACATCCGCCCATTTTTCAGTTTTTTCACCGTCTCCTGTTGAGATAACCTCAAAATTTTTCCAGCCTGTTGCGATTTTCATCCTCTTTCACCTTACGCTTTTTTGATATCAAATTTGACTGCGGCGCCATTTGCTGAAAAATCAAACTTGCCTTCGCCGCGCTGCATTTTGTCGCAAAGAGTGCCAGCTTTAATCTCATTTTCAAATTTTTCAAGCACATTTGTGACAGCTTCGTCGCCAGAGTATGTTATCAAAATGTGGTCGGTCACTTGCAGCCCGCTATCCTTTCTTGTTTGCTGAACGAGAGAGATAAATTCGCGCACGAGCCCTTTTTGTTTGAGCTCACTAGTCAAGGTCACATCGAGCACAACCGTGATTTTGCCGTCACTTTCGCTGACAAAACCTAGTTTGTTTTTGACAGCTATCAAAACATCGTCAAGAGTGAGAGTGATGTCGTCAAAGCCGGCGCTTTTGCCCTCACGCAGTTTTTTGACAACTTCTGCGGCGTTGCAGGAAGCAAAATATGCCCTGATTTCACCCAG
>CALVZD010000023.1 GCA_944372435.1 uncultured Clostridia bacterium
TGCCCTGTCATTGCGTCGATGACGAGCAAAATTTCGGTTGGCTGCACCTCTTTTTTGATGTTTTTGAGCTCGTTCATTAGCTCTTCATTGATGTGCAACCTGCCGGCGGTGTCCAAAATGACAACATCGTAGCCCTGCTTTTTTGCATGCTCGATCGCCTGCTTTGCGGTTTTGACCGGATTTTGCGTGCCGCGCTCGAAAACCTCAACATTCGCTTGCTTGCCCACCACCTGCAATTGGCTGATTGCAGCAGGTCTGTAGATATCGCACGCCACAAGCAATGGCTTTTTGCCGCTCTTTTTGAGATGCGCGCCGAGTTTTGCGCACATCGTCGTTTTTCCCGCGCCTTGAAGCCCGCACATCATGATGATGGTTGGCGGCGCAGGGCTAATCACAAGCTTTTGGTGGTTGGAGCTCATAAGCTCGGTCAGCTCATCACGAACGATTTTGATGACCTGCTGAGCTGGAGTCAGGCTTTTGAGAACCTCATCGCCCACCGCTTTTTCGGAGACCTTTTTGACAAAGTCCTTTGCCACCATATAGTTGACATCCGCTTCCAAAAGAGCGATCCTGACCTCTCTCATCGCCTCTTTGATTTCAAGCTCGGTCAGCCTGCCGCGTTTTGTCAGCTTGGAAAATATGTGATTAAATTTTTCGGACAGTGATGAAAAAAGTGCCATCATTTTCCCCCATTAAGCTTTTTCAAAAAGCCGAGTTTTTCTTCATACGACAAAAGTTTTGCTTCCGCCTTTTTGACGGCATCCTTGATCGCTTGGCGAGAAACCTCGTGATTTTCAGCGATCTCAGAGATCGTCAAATCTTTTAGCAAAAAGTCCGCCATAACGCTTTGCTGCAACGAAGACAGCAGCGGCGAATAAAGGTCAAAAAGCTTGGCTAAATGCAAATTTTTTTCTAAACTCAAACTTTCACCTCGTAAAGTATTTTTACTTTACAAACTTGAGTATATCACACAAAAAAAGTTTTGTCAACTAAAATTTGCTAGTCTTTTAGAAGTTGCAAAATCACCGCATTCGACGCGGCGTAATAATCTGGATTTAAAGTGACGATGTTGCCACATGAAAAAAGAATTTTTTGCTTGATAAAATTTTTGTAGGAAGGCAATTTTTCGATATCAAACGAAAGCTTTTCTTTGTCAAAACCATATTCGCATCTAAGGCCAAGCATGATGATCTCTTCATCCCTCTCGGTTTGCGAAAGCCGCTCGCTTGTCACCTTTCCAGTGTAATAATCCTCAAAGTTTGTTGCGTTTGCGCTGCGCTCATTTTTGCCGTCGTAGCTGTGCGCGCCGAGGCCGAAGCCCAAATATTTTTCGCCCGTCCAATAGGCGATGTTGTGCGAGCTTTGATAGCCTGGAAAAGCAAAATTTGAAATTTCATAGCGTTTTAGGCCTTTTTTTTGCAAAAATTGGGCTAATTTTTGATAAATTTTCGCACTTTCATCCTCTGAGGCGATTTTTTTGCATCCTTTGCTGGCGAGCTTTTTTAGCTTTGTCCCCTCCTCAATTTGCAACATATACGCCGAGATGTGCTTGACTTTGGCGCGCAAAAGTCTGGCCGCGTCGTGCTTTGGACGACCCCCTTTCACGCCCAGCAAAAGGTCAGCGGAGATGTTTTCAAAGCCGCATTTTTTTGCCTCTGTTATCGCAAAGAGAGCCTGCTTTTTGGTGTGACGCCTGCCAAGAAATTGCAAGACTTTGTCATTCAAACTCTGCACTCCAAAGCTCAGCCTGTTTATGCCGATGCGTTTGTAAAAATCAAGCTTTTGTTTGGTTGTGGAGTTTGGATTAAGCTCGATGGTGATTTCAGCTTTTGGCGAAAGTTTGAAGCCTTGTTTTATCTTTTCAAGCACTCTTTCAAGGTTTTTTGGGTCGATGCAAGACGGAGTACCTCCGCCAAAATACACCGACTCCACCTCCTCGCCTGTTGAGCGCAAAGCGATTTCAGAGATGAGCGCGTCAAAATATTTTGTCTCCTCTTGAGGATTGACGAAACTAGCAAAAGCGCAATAAGAGCATTTGCTCTCACAAAAAGGGATGTGAACGTAAACTCTCATTGCTCGTCGTCCAATTTTAAAATCGACAAAAACGCCTCGGACGGAATTTCGACCGAACCGATCTGCCTCATGCGTTTTTTGCCCTCTTTTTGTTTTTCAAGCAGCTTGCGTTTGCGCGTCACATCGCCGCCATAGCACTTTGCAAGCACATCTTTTCTCAGCGCGCTTATCGTTTCACGAGCGATAATTTTGTTGCCTATCGCCGCCTGAATTGGCACTTCGAAAAGCTGGCGCGGTATGATTTTTTTGAGCTTTTCAACGATCGCTCTGCCTCTTGCATAAGCCGAGCTTTCATGAACGATCAGCGAAAGCGCGTCGCACTTTTCGCCCTTTAAAAGTATGTCAAGCTTGACGAGCTTTGCTGGCATGAGCCCATCCATTTGATAGTCGAAGCTTGCAAAGCCTTTGGTCGCAGATTTCAGCTTGTCAAAAAAGTCATAGATTATCTCGCCGAGTGGCAGTCGATAGTCGATGCGCACACGAGTTTTGTCGAGATAAGTGAGGTTTTTGTAAACCCCTCTTTTTTGCTGACAAAGCTCCATGATCGCGCCCACATATTCAGGCGGCGTGAACAAACTCGCGCTGACCATAGGCTCCAAAATCTTTTCGATCTCAACTGCAGGCGGCAGATTTGACGGGTTGGAAATTTCAAGCTGCTCGCCGTTTGTTTTGACGACTGTGTAAGAAACGCTTGGCGCCGTTGTGATGATATCGAGGTTGAACTCTCTCTCAATGCGCTGTGTTATGATCTCAAGATGCAAAAGCCCCAAAAAGCCGCATCTGAACCCAAAACCGAGCGCGGTGGAAACTTCTGGCGTAAACTGCAAGCTTGCATCGTTTAGTTTGAGTTTTAAAAGCGCCTCTTTCAGGTCGTTATAGCGCGAGCCATCAACGGCAAAAATTCCGCAATAAACGACCGGCTGCACAACTTTGTAGCCAGGAAGCGGCTGTGCGGTCGGAAGAGCGGTATGCGTTATCGTGTCGCCAACATGCACATCAGAAAGGCTTTTGATCGACGCTGCAATATATCCAACTTCGCCTGCGCTGAGGCTTTCCACTTCCTCCATTTTTGGCTTGAAAAGCCCGACCTCGGTGACTTCAAACTCTTTTTCCGCTTGCATAAACAAAATTTTGTCGCCGGCCCTCACGCTTCCATCAAAAATTCTGACCAAACAGATCGCGCCTTTAAAATTGTCATAAAAGCTGTCAAAAACGAGCGCTTTTAGCGGCGCATTTTCGTCGCCTTTTGGAGGCGAGATGCGCTCGACAATCGCCTTTAAAACATCCTCAACATTGGTGCCGTCTTTTGCCGAAATGCAAGGCGCGTCGTCAGCTGGCAAGCCGACCACATCCTCAATTTCCTTTTTGCATTTTTCTATCTGTGCTGACGGCAGATCGATCTTGTTTATCACAGGCAAAATTTCAAGATTCGCATCGATCGCCATGTATGCATTCGCCAGCGTTTGCGCCTCAACACCTTGCGTGGCATCAACGATCAAAATGGCGCCCTCACAGGCAGCAAGCGAGCGCGACACCTCGTAGGTGAAATCGACATGACCGGGCGTGTCAATCAAGTTCAAAACAAACTCCTCTCCGCCGTAAGAATAATTCATTCGCGTCGGAGTCAGTTTGATCGTGATGCCCTTTTCGCGCTCGAGCTCCATGCTGTCCAAAAGCTGAGACTGCATATCTCGTTTGGCAACAGAACCTGTCAGTTCCATCAACCTGTCTGCGAGAGTGCTCTTTCCGTGATCAATGTGGGCAATTATGCAAAAATTTCGTATTTTCTCTTTCATTTTGACTAGTATAACAAAAATTTACAAAAAATAAAATAAAATAAGACAAAAACACTTTGAAAATATGAGAAAAACTTTTATACTTGATATATATCAATAACTAAAAGCTTGAAAACAAAGCAGACAAAAAAGAGGAGCATTTTTAGATGCAAGATTTGTTTAAAACTTGGCTGGTCGAAACTCCGATCGCCCACAGAGGTTTTCACAACGACAGCTGCCCAGAAAATTCGCTCGCAGCTTTCAAAAACGCCATAGCGCATGGCTATGCCATCGAGCTCGACGTGCAGATGCTTTCTGACGACACGGTTGTCGTTTTCCACGACGAGTCACTTTCGAGAATGACAGGCAACGATGGATATCTGAAATTTTTGACTAAGCAGGATTTGCCGATTTTAAAATTAAAAGGCAGCAAAGAAAGCATCCCTACCCTGTCTGAAACGCTGAAAACAATCGCCGGCAAAGCGCCGATCATCATCGAAATCAAAAACAACTCGAAAGTTGGAAAGCTTGAACAAAAGGTCATCGACGAGCTTTCGCAATACAAAGGCGAGGTCGCAGTCGCTTCGTTCAATCCGATGGTGCTTGCCTATTTCAAACAGCACGCGCCAAAGATATTGAGAGGCCAACTTGCCGGCTATCTCAAAAACATAAAAATGAAATTTTTCACGCGCTGGGGCATGAAAAGAATGGTGCTTGCAAAAAAGGTTGCGGGCGCGGATTTCATCATGTATGAGGCCAAAACTCTGCCAAACAGATTTGTGCGAAAGTTCAAAAAGCTGCCGCTGCTCGCTTGGACGGTGCGCAGTCAAGAGGAATATTTGAATGTGGTAAAATATTGCGACAATGTGATATTTGAAGGCTTCGAACCAAAAATATAAAGTTGGCAGCAAGTAAAATAGTTAAAAAAACCTTCTGTGACGAATTAAACCACAGGAGGTTTTTTGGTGAGACTTTCATTTGCTCAAATATGTCAAAACAATGCTGCCATATCTTTTTTCATCCAAAACTTGAAAACCACAGGGGTCAATAGAGACGCCTTTTTCATGCTCGCAAACGATTATCCCCTCGTCTGTTAAAAGATTTTTGTCAAATATCAGTTTCAGCGATGGTTCATATAGGCCGGAGTCATATGGCGGATCGATCAATATTAGGTCGAAAGGCTCGGCAAATTTTTCCAGATATTTAAGCGCGTCCATTCTGACAACTTCTGCCGAAAGTTTGAGTTTTTGAAGATTTTGCCGCGTAAGCGACGCGCTTTTGAAATTTTTGTCAACAAACACCACCTCTTTCGCCCCTCTCGACAAAGCCTCGATGCCTAGCGCTCCGGTTCCGCAAAAAAGGTCGAGCACTCTTTTGCCCTCAACAAAAAATTGCAGTTTTGTAAAAAGTGCCTGCTTGACTTTGTCGGTCGTTGGCCTGACATGGCTGAGCTTGTTGCTGAGCAGCACTCCACCCTTTCGTGATCCTGTTGTAACGCGCATTTTTCTCTCCTCATCGCCAAAAACAAAATGAACAAATTTCTGTTAATATTTTACAAGAATATTTTGAATATGGCAAATATAATTTTCGATTTTTTGTCGAAATATTGTATAATTAGAATTATCAAAAACAGGTGTCGAATCTCGCATCGAAAACAGCTTTTACAGTCTTGACACCCTCGGAGGCAAAAATGAGAAAGAATTATCCACGCTTTACCCTTAGGATTTCGGACGAGATGCTGCAAAAAATTGGCAGCATTGCCTCTAACAACGGCAGGACCAAAAACAAGGAGATCGAGTTTTTGCTCAAACGCCACATCGCAGAGTATGAGCGTCTCTACGGCCCCATCAAAAACGATCTGGAAAGGTGAAATTTTGCGACGTTTTTGAAAGCTGAACTTGCTTTCAAGACAAAGACTGCTATGTGTTACAATGATTATATTATAGTACAATTCACTAATGTAAACGACTCTGAAGCTGCGTTATATTTAAAATTAATAATAAAACTTCGGTTTTCGTAAACTCCAAATGCATTTGCTGCCCTAAAAGTTCCAGACGTTCGGATATTAGGCTCATCTAAAAACTGAACCTTTACGCCACTTGTCATTGAAAATGTGCTTGGATAGTTGCAACGAGCCTTCACTATATTTTTTGAATAATATTCAAGCGAATATCTGCCAATATCTGAATACCAGTATTCTGGCTCTTCTTGTTCTTCCTGAACTTCTTGCTCTAATTGAGAATCAATTTCTTTAGAACCCAGGTCCGGCTTGCAGGGCAAGCGCAAAGATGAAATCTTTGCTAGCCCCTGGCATCAAAAAAAGCCCCAAAAAGGGCTTTTTGGTGGATCGCCAGGAGGCGCGCTGTATGAGGCGTTTGCCGGATAGGCAAACTGTTGCCGAATGGCCCAAACGACAGTTTGCGACCTGGACGAAGTTCAGGGTTCGGCTTGCAGGGCAAGCGCAAAGATGAAATCTTTGCTAGCCCCTGGCATCAAAAAAAGCCCCAAAAGGGCTTTTTGGTGGATCGCCAGGGGCTCGAACCCTGGACCCCCTGATTAAGAGTCAGATGCTCTACCAACTGAGCTAGCGATCCATATCTGTTGTTTAAGTTTTTTCTTGCTCAGTTGTTAGAGCAAGCTCTTCCGAAGTCAAAACAAGTTTTGACTTGGCTTTGGCTGAAAACAATCACACCGGATTGTTTTCTTATCGCGTCGCCCCAACTGAGCCGATGGTCCATATTCAACGCAACATATTATACAACGATTTTCTCTTAAAAGTCAATTGTTTTTTTTAAAATAATCAAACAAAAACAAACTTTTACGCATCCTGCTAAAAGCAAAAAACCTCCTGCGCATTTTCCACAGGAGGTTTTGAAAGTTTTAAAATTAAATTGAAGTAAGTGAAATTAGATAAGTCTCAAAATTTTCACCAGACGATTGTGTCGCCGAAAGAACGAACCTGTTTTCAAGCTTAACTCCCTCAAATGTCAGAACGTGATTGGCATCAAGGTTCATGCCAAACACAACGGTGTTGCCTGTGCTTGAAATTGAGCCCACACTCTCTCCTGCTGATGTCACAACACCGCCAGAAATTTCAACACTTGTCGGCTGAAAACTTGGCACGCCGTTTCCGAAGTATTCCATAAGCTCAATCTGATAAGAGCCGTCTTCGATAACAACATCAGCCTCGTGTTTTGCAATAAGTTTGACGTCATAATCATAGAAAGTTCCCGCAACCGCGATGAGCCCGTCGCAATAGGTTCCGTGCAAAGCAATTGCATGGCCAGCACCGTCGGAATAGGATATCGAAAGCTGATTGCCATCAATGGTGATCGGCATTTGGCTGCCGCTGGCGTCAATCAAAGTGTTGTTTTGTATTTGCAAATAGTCGAAGGCGAGCTCTTGGCCATCTTCCATTTCCCAAGTCAAAATTTTGTAGTATCCATCCATGCAAACATCACCAACATATTGCAGCACCAAAGTGGCGTCGTTTTCGTAAAAAGCTCCGTTCAGCACAAGAACGCCGTTTGAATAGTGCCCAGCAAGCACGATTTGATGCCCCGCGTTGTCGGAATATAGCACAGAAACAACCCCGTCATCAACAGTGATCGGCAAGCTTGTTTTACTTGCAGCGTCATAGAGCGCACCGTTTTCAATAGTCAAATATTCAACGTTAGTGGACTGCCCGCCGACATTGTATGCTAAAATTTTGTAACTCCCTTCTTTGATCTCGTCGTAAGCAAACTCTTTTCTCGCAAAAACCATATAGTAGTCTTTGAATCCGTCGTTATAGTCTACTGTTACAGTGCCGGTTGAAAGAGTTCCTGTCAAAGTGAGCGGATGCTCGCCAGCGTATGACATTGTTATCTGACCGTCTTTCACCGAATATGAAAACTCATATCCTGACCAGTCGGTGCCAGTTCCGTTTGAGAAAACGACATCCTTGCCAACGTTGCTGTTCATCAATATTCCGTCTTCAAAAAACGCTGCAACAGAATATGTTCCCTCTTGAAAGACAACTTCTTGCACAGGCTCCTCTTCTTCAACGGTAAAATCGCCAGAAAGTTTCAAAACTATGTAATATTCTTTAAATCCATCCTGATAATCAAAGATGATCTCTTCATCAGAAAAGTTTCCTGTTATAAACAATGGATGCTCGCCAGCGTATGACATTGTTATCTGACCGTCTTTCACCGAATATGAAAACTCATATCCTGACCAGTCGGTGCCAGTTCCGTTTGAGAAAACGACATCCTTGCCAACGTTGCTGTTCATCAGCATTCCGTCTTCAAAAAACGCTGCAACAGAATATGTTCCCTCTTGGAATACAACCTCTTCCACCTGTTCTGTGGACTGATTTGGTTGTTGTGGATCTTCTGGCGTGTCAGCACACCCAACGAAAACTAGACCAGCCGACGCCACACATGCAAAAGCTAAAATTGAAGCTAAGGTTTTTTTCATATTTTCCTCCTTGTTTCAATAATAGCATACCTCCAACCCTTTTTGTCAATCGGTTTTGGAAATTTTTTATACTAATTTTCAGCTTCATATTTTAAGAAATGTGGATAACTCACCATCTTCCGCCGCCGCCTCCGCCGAGGCCGCCACCACTTCGACCGCCACCTCCGCCGATAGTTCCGATTGTGCCGATCACTTTTGCTGCGGTCAAAATTTTGCCAAAAGCGGTTCCTAAAAGTTTTGTCAAAGTCGCGTTAAAAGCGCCTATCGAGCCAAGCAGTCTCAGCCCAATGTAAACCTGCAATATGTTTTCAGCGCCGATATACCAGGTTGGCGTTGGGATTTCGATATCCTTAAACTTGTCGATCCACTCGCCGCTAATCCCGAGCACATATGCGTATGGCAGCACTTCATAAAACGCCATAGGGTTTTCTTTTGCAAGCCTTTCAATGCGGTCTTTTTCTGCCACCAAGATAAATTGCCTGAGCCCCATCAGCCTGCCAACCTCTTTGTTTTCTCCCTCAACGCGGTCATTAAACAGCAGGGCGAGCACAAGCAAAGCGAACAAAACAAGCGGCAAAATGATAGAAATCAGCAGCGGATCGTCGTGCGCATTAAATGTGAAATAGGCGATCGTCACATACGCGCCCAAAATGACCGCAAAACCTATGATCATCGCGCAAAAATAACTAAATTTTCGCATTGTGAGATGGCAAGTGTGGGCTTTGAGGATGAGTTTTGAGGCAAAAAACACGCCCAGCCCTATCAGAACGCTGTCCAAAATGCCGATTTCGAAAAACAAGGTCTCTCTGCTCGCAAAATAGGTCACAACTCCAAACATCACGGCAAACAAAATGACAAACACATTCTTCCAACTGGCGATTTTTTTTGAAAAGTATTTTTCGTTTTCCGCGATAATCGGCGCCTTTGTGGTGTTGATCTCTCGCGCCACATTCATGTCCTCACTGTCGAGGTCAAACTCCTTTTTGTCTGCCGGAAACATCGCTTGAAAGATAGATTTTTCATAGCCTTTCATGCCACTGTCAGCATCCTTAACCTTTTCCAAAATGTTTCTGCCGTCAGTCTGTTTGATGTTGATATACCCACGGCTCGCCCAATAAACGATCAGTGCCGAAACCTCGCCGCGGTCTATCGTGCGGTCGATGATGTATCCCGCATCCGGAGGCGTGATCCCCTCTGGCGCAGAAAATTCGACAACTGGGATGATGCGGCGCTTGTTGTTTTGAGTGAAAAAGATGACGAGGCCGATTGCAAACAACAAAAGAGTGACTGCAAGCAAAATGATGCTTGCAACAGGGATATCTGCCGGCGCATTAAAATAGCCTTGATCCAAAAGCGTGCGCACTGTGAGGCCGCAATATGGCTGCAAGGTGCCATCATATACAAATGAAAAATTGTTGTTTGATATTTGCGCCGACTCAACGATATCCTCGCCGCCGGTACCGATATAGACGAAAATCTCGCGATCCTCAACCGGCTTTTCAAAATTGACATTCAAGCTGATGTTTGAAATTGTGGTATCCCAATCGGTTCCCACAAAGTTGTAATAAAGCTGGTCGAATGAAGAGATTTTGTCGTCGCCAAGATGAATCGTGTAAGAAAGCGTGTAGGTCTCCTGCTCATCAGCATATGAATATGGATCGCCGATTTGGATCAGGTAGCCGTTCGTCTCGTCATGGATCGTGAAAGTTTCAGAACAGTCTATATCACTCAGCGAGATTTCGTAGCGCTCTTTTCGAAGTTTTCCGTCCTCTTCAAACTCGATCTCTTGATAACGATAAAGCGTTCGATATATGCCGTGACTTGACATATAAAACGAAACATCATAGTTCTCTGAAATTTCGATCGAATTGTCCTCTTTGACAAGCGCATCGATTTGCAACGCCGTGATTTGATATTGATAGGAGTTGTCAGACCTGTAAGCCGTGGAGCCAAAATCGTAGTTAAAAAAGAATAGTAGCAAAAAAACGACAGCTATGCCTATCACCCACACAAAAGGAAAACGCGTTTTGATCCCGTGCTTGTTCATGTTTTTATTATACTATATTTTCGGCTTTTTCACAACAAAATTGCATCAATTTTCTTAATCATAAAAAAACCACTTGTAAATTGAACAGCACCCAATAAAGTAGACAGTTTAAAAAAAAAGACCTTCTGTGGTATAATGAAATTAGCGCAGGAGGTTTTTTAATATGGCTGGCAAAAAAGGTATGAAACATTACTCTATCGAGTTTAGGCAAAAAATTGTAGATTTGCATTTAAAATAGGATGTTTCGCCTTAGTCTTTACACCCGTTCCATTTTTTCATTTTCTTTTGATTTTACTTTTATCATGCGCACCTCGTCTTTACAGGATCTATTTTAACATAAGCAGTGCATGTCAATAGGGAACATACTTTTCTTTTTTAAACAAGATCGATTATCCTTCCTTCATAGATTTCACCATGCTTTGATTTTCTAATTTT
>CALVZD010000024.1 GCA_944372435.1 uncultured Clostridia bacterium
AAACCTATGATCGGCACATTGATGCCAGCCTGCGCAAATTGCGCTATCGGGTCAAAAATGTTAAACGCTTGCAAGACAACCCCTATCAGCACGAACAGCACGAGAATTCTTGCCGAGGTTATTTTGGTTGTGATTATCAAAACCTGGCCAAGCATACAAATCGCTCCGCCAATTAAAAACACCCATAGATATTCCATCACTTTCCTCCTGCTTCCAAAACGAGAGCATGGCACACGCCAGGGATCGTCTCTCCCTGCTGGCTGGCTGTTGTCGACATCAGCGCGCCTGTTGGAAGAAAGAGCAGCTTTTTTATCAGCCCCTGCCTCATTTTTTTGATGATATAACTGTTGAGAACCGATGCGTTCGCGCCGCAGCCGCTGCCACCGCACATTGTGTCTTGCTGGCGCGTGAAAAAGCTGTGACCGATGTCGCTGTAATTTTTGCCGAGTTTGTAGCCTTTTTCTTCCATCAGATCGACGAGAATTTCCGCACCCAGCTTGCCAAGATCGCCAGTGACAATCAAGTCAAAATCCTCAGGTTTGGTTTTTGTCTCCTGAAAATGCGTGAACATTGTGTCGGCTGCAGCCGGCGCCATTGCTGCGCCCATATTGTTGACATCATTAATGCCAAAATCGATAACTTTTCCAAAGGTCACCTTGGTGATTTCAGGCCCTTCTCCATCCAGCGAAAGCACGCTCGCACCAGCAGCAGTGACCGTCCATTGCGAGGTCGGAACGCGCTGACAGCCAAGCTCCAAAGGAAAACGAAACTGACGTTCAGCCGTCGAAAAGTGCGAGCCTGTGGCGCAAACGACATTTTTAAAATGCTTGCCATTGACGAGCACGGCACCCACAGCCAAAGATTCCGCCATAGTAGAGCAAGCGCCAAAAAGCCCAAGATACGGCATGTTGAAAGCACGCGCGGCGTAGGAGGACGAGATGATTTGATTCAGCAAGTCGCCAGCAAGCAGCAAGTTTATGTCGCCTATCATCAGTCCTGCGTTTTGTATGGCACCAGTCACGGATAGCTCCAGCATTTTACACTCGGTTTGCTCGTATGTCTTTTCTCCCAGCCTGTCGTCTTTCATAACATAGTCAAAATATTTGCCAAACGGACCTGCACCCTCTTTGGGCCCCACAATCGAATAGCTGCCTATGATTTTTGGGTGGTTTTTTAGCTCTATCGTCTGCATTATATCAGCCCCACAACAAAATAGATGAGCCCTACAACAACGCTTGCAACAATCCCTGTCACAATAACAGGCCCAGCAATCGTGAACATCTTGACGCAGGTGCCATAGATCACGCCCTCGTGTTTAAACTCAATAGCAGGAGAAGTTATAGAATTTGAAAAACCTGTGATCGGCACGATACTGCCGCCACCAGCAAACTTTCCGATTTTGTCGTAGACGCCTATCGCAGTGAGAAATGAGGCGAGAAAAATCAACGCGACGAGAGTCCACGCCCATGCACTTTGCTCAGCCATACTTGGAAAAAGATAGAGCAAAAGCTCGTTGATCCCCTGACCTAACAGACAAATCAGCCCTCCCACCCAAAAGGAGTTGAAAAGCGACGGCCAGGGTTTTGTTCTTGGAATTCTTGCCTCAACATACGCGTTGTAGGCCTGATTGAGTTTTTCATTTTTCATGATTTTCTCCCATATAATCTTTGCCATTTTTTTGACTGCATAAACAAAAAAATCTGCCATAATCTTAGGCAGATTTTAATTTTTTGTTTAGCGTTTGAAATTTTTGTGTGTTAACGCATTTCACTAAGCACTACTGACTTGTTTTATTTTCATTGTTGACACACAAACTTTTTATTTTTTTATTTGAAAGCAAAATCTTCTTCATCCAATTTTTTTTCACACATTTTTTTTGACATCTCTTTTTCTTTCTTTTTATATTCGATTTTAGAAGCCAAAACAGAAGCTATCCCTATACATCCAGCTATACCCCCACAAACAGCCAAGCCTTTAGCACCTTTACTAATTTTATAAGCATCATCTAATTCTTCTTTTACCTGATTATTTGAATGTAGTTTGATTATTTGCAATTTACTTTTGTTCGAATTTATATGCTCTATTTTATTAATATATTGTTCATAATCGATTTCATTTTGTAAGTATTGTTGATATACTTTGCTCTCCTGCTCATTTAATACTTCTTGATTTTCTTCTTGGTTTATTGCTTTTTTATAAGTTTCATATGTAATATCTGCAAGCGGAATTGCTATCAAAGCCGAAATACCTGTTAGCAACAAAGATAGTTGCCCTACATTTTTTAAGTTTGATGCTTTACTGTAAATTGATCTACTTTTAATCATGTTTTTTCGATTTTTCCTTACCTTATTTAACGATTTTTTTGTTAATTTTTCATTATCCATAATTATCTCCCCCCGCTTCTATACATAGTAAATATATCATATGTTTCTTGTCCTGTCAATATGGAGTTAAAGATTAAACAAACAAAATCGTTGGATTGTTATATTTCTCATATTATTGCACAAAATAAACACGTAAAGGAGGTTTTATGAAAAAACTTTTAATTTTTGCTGGCATTTTAGCAACTTCTTTGTCAGTGGTGGGATGTTCAGGAACTAACGAATCTGCAGTTATAAACAGACTTTCTCATCAATTAGACAGAACTGCAACTACTGTGAATTCTATTAACCAAGACCCTAGCAGTGATATTGCTATTGAAAATATATCACGTTTATTTTCTGATAAAGCTTCTACTTCCCAAATCAAAGTGCTTTCTGATGCCTATCAATCATCGGCAAATGCTGCATCAAGTGCAAGAGGACTTTCGAATAAAATAAATAGAAAAATAGTAAATATTAAAAAAAGTATTGCAGAAAATTTAAAGTTAGGCAACGAAAACACCGCAACAATAAACGAGCTAACCACCAGCATGCAAAAATACACATCCAATCTAAATAAGACAAAATCGGAATATAAAAATGCAGCCAAAGCTATTTATAAAATTGGTGAAGACAACGAATCCGAACAATTAAACGTTAAACTAGCAAGATTGTCGTGTTGTGTTGAATCAAGAAATTGTTATATGCAAAATTTGTTATTGACGCTAGAAAACATCGAAAACATTTTAAATGGTCTAGAAGCCGATCAAAATGAAAACGAAAACATAGAGACTAGTCAAAATGAATATCAAGAAAATTTTGAACCACAAACTACTCAAAATTCACAAATTCAAAATCAAACCCCAATAAATCAAAATTATAGCTATAATAATGGCTATTACCCTCAACAACCTTACAACCCAGCTACAACGTATTATGGCAATGCAAATGGTTACAACAATGCTTTTAACAATCCTTATGGGTATGGAAATGGCGCTTATGGTTGGTGCGGAGGATTTAATCCAGACCGAAACACCGACACCTACGGGCCAGGCGTCACCAACATAGACACATACAAATTTAACGCAAACAACAGGCGCTTTCAGGGCTCTAACGGCGTGACTTCGATTGAAGCAGAACAAGGTCTGGATGTTTTGGAGCCGCAAAAAGAGCAGCCAAATGAGCAAATCGATTTTCAAAACGAGAGGCCGCGCCAAATGAATGAATCAAGCCAAGAAATCGAAAATTTTTTTGAGCAACAAGCAACCCAAACCTTGCCGCAAGAACAAAAGCAAGCCTTGCAGGCAAATCAAGCCAGCCTGCCAACTAGACCTGCGATAAAACCTCGCAAAAACGCGCAAGAAAAGCAGCTTGAAGCAGAGCCAGAAAGCGAAGAAAAGGACATCGAAGAGATGAAAGTGCGCTCTGTCAGCACGGATATCGAAGAAAACCTGCTCCCAGAAGACAAGGTTAAAGGTCACACTCAAACCGAGGCTGACATCAACAAAAAGATAGAAAAACTCATCAAAAAAGCTGTCATCAACTAAGACAGCTTTTTCTTTAAATTGCTGAGAATGCGATTTTCAAGTCGAGAAACCTGAACCTGCGATATATTGAGTTTTTGCGCTATTTCGCTTTGCGTTTTGTCGTAAAAATATCTCATCATGATGATTGCTCGATCTCGCTTTGAAAGCCCTGTCAAAATTTCGCGAACAGTGATTTTGTCCATAAGGTTTTCGTCCGAAGCGATAGCGTCAACGCCGTCGATCACAAGTGCCCCACTTTGCGAATTTTCAGCCGGAGCGTAAAGTGAAATCGGCATCTTGGCTGAATCCATGGCAAGCACAATTTCACCTTCCTCCGCACCAAAATGTTTGGCAATCGTTTCAATTGGCGGCGAAGTTTTATGCTCGGAAACATAACCTTCAACAAACTTGTTTATCTTCAAATTTAGCGATTTTATCGCACGAGAAACTTTGATCGCGCCGTCGTCTCTCATGAAGCGTTTGACCTCGCCGATCACCATAGGAACGACATAGGTGGAAAATTTGACATTAAAACTTGGATCAAAATTTTTGATTGCTTTGACAAAGCCGAGGCATCCAAGTTGATAGAGATCGTCATACTCCAAGCCCTTGCCACAAAAGCGCTTGATTATGCTTTTTATCAGCGGCGAATTTTGCTCGATGAGCTGATTTTTTGCTGCCTCGTCGCCGGCTTGCGCTTTTGAAACTAAAAGCTTGATTTCATCTGCGTCCAGCATAGGTGCCTTCTTTCAAAGCAGCGCTTCGGCAGGTTTTTCGCATGACAACTCGCAGCCCTCTTTCGCCATTTTTGAAAAGCTGAACGTCATCCATGAACGACTCCATAACTGAAAATCCCATTCCACTTCGCTCTTCATCAGGTTTTGTGGTGAAGAAAGGTTCTCTCGCTTTTTTGAAATCTTTGATCCCCACGCCGCTGTCTGACACCGTGACAACGACATCATTTTGATCCAATTCGACTCGCATTTTGACAACTCCGCCGCCCTTTGGATACGCGTGCACAATCGCATTTGTCACCGCCTCAGAAACCGCGGTTTTGATGTCGTTGATCTCTTCGAGCGACGGATTTAGCGGCAAACAAAAGCTAGCCACACAAACTCTGGCAAAACTTTCGTTGACGGAGTCCGCTTTAAACTCCACTTCCATAAAATTGTTCTGTTTCATCTTCTCCCCCTAAATTATTTTTGGCATCAGGTCATATAGCCCTGTCATCTTGAAAATTTTTTCCGCGTGTGAGGACGGGTTGCAGATGTAAATTGGGATCTTTCTATCCTTCATTTTTTTGTATCTTCCGATCAGCACACCTATTCCTGTTGAATCCATAAAGTCGAGCTCTGACAGGTCGATGATTATCTGCTTGAACACCCCACTTCCAAAAGCCTTGTCCATCTCTTCACGCACGAACGTTGAGGAGTGCTCGTCAAGCTCGCCGCATAAAAGAAGATAGAGCGTGCCGTTGTAAATCCGTGATTTTACCTTCATTTTCCCCTCCTTTGAGTTTCAGTATAAAGAAAATTTGCATAAAAAAAACAAGCGTTTTTGTAGAAAAAAAGCTTGTTTTAGAGATTTTGATTTGTTTAATTTAGTTTAATTTAATATTGACAAAAATTGCAAAAGTTTTAAACAATGAGCCCGCCGCTGACGATCAGATTTTCGCCGGTGACAAACTCGCTGCTCGCAAGGTAGATGACCGCAGCTGCAACATCTTTTCCACTGCCAAATTTTTTGAGCGGAGTTTTTTCGATAAGTTCTGCTCGCTCCACCTCGTCGAAGCACGCATTCATCTTTGTGTCGATAAAGCCTGGACTGATGCAGTTGACGCGCACTCCAAGCGGAGCGACCTCTTTGGCCAGCGCTTTTGTCAGACCGATGATGCCAGCTTTGGCCGCTGAATAAACCGCCTCGCAGCTGCCTCCATAAACCCCCAAGAATGAGGCAATGTTGATGATGCTGCCGCCCTTGCGGATGAGTGGCAACGCATACTTGTTGCAGTAGATCGTTCCACTCAAATTCGTTTTTAAAACACTGTCGATTTCTTCAATAGACTTGTCGATGAGCATGGTTTCGTTTTCGGCAACGCCAGCGTTGCACACCAAAAGATCGAGTTTGACCTGCTTTCGAACTAGCTCTTCAAACGCCTTTTCAACCTCATTTGCGTCGGATTGGTCAAAGCGCAGTTGCTTGATCTCGGTCTTGATGCCAGAGGTGTCGACTTCGTTTTTAAAAGCGCACAAAAAAAGGTCATAGCCCTCATTCGCAAGCGCGAGAGCTATACTTCGGCCAATATCCCCAGATGCACCAGTGATCAAAGCAGTTTTTCTCAGCATATATAGCAAACTCCGACAGCCGGCCCGATATGCGCTGCCACAACAGGCCCCAGCTCACCTTCGTAGATTTTTGTTTTTGGGAACGCCGCTTTCATTTTTTCGATCAGCACATCAAAAAACTTGGTGTTTGCAATGTGAATCGCAAAAAGGCGCTTTGTTTTTTGAGGAATCATAGCAATCAAATCAGAAATCGCCTTGCCCATGCCAAAAATTTTCTTTGCGCAAAGAAGAGTGCCTTGTTTGAAAGTTAAAATCGGCTTTATCTGTAAAAGTGAGCCGATCGTGGCGCTGACTCTGCCGATCCTGCCGCCTTTTTTAAGATACTCTAAACTGTCTGGCACAAAACAGATCTGACTGTTGACTTGAAGCGCTGAAATATACTTGACAATCTCATCGCGCGTCCAACCCTCGTTGGCTTTGTCAATCACCTCCATGCAATAGCCCCAGATGTTCTGCCCTGTGCTCATAGAGTCGATGACAGTAATTTTACTAGGGTCTTTACATGACTCTTTTGCTAAGTTAGCAACAGAATATGTGCCCGAAAGCGAGGAAGAAATCGTGAACACAATCGCCTCGTTCCCCTCGTCGATCACTTTGTTGTAGGCGCTGACAAACGTCTCCGGCGATGGCTGCGAAGTTTTTGGAAACAGCTTGGTTTTTGTGAAGCTTTCAAAAAACTCGTCATAGCTCCCAGGCAAGCCCTCTTCAAATTCTTTTTCCATATATAGCACATGCAAAGGCACAACTTGTATGTCGTGTTTTTCGATGAAATCTTTTGGAATATACGCAGTAGAATCTACTATAAGTTTGATCATTTCTACCTCCAAGGTTTTATTAGTTTAACATAATTATATTTTTTCTCCAACATTTTTAATAATTTATTTGACAAAAAAATGACGAACTGTTAATATTTTTGTATGAAGAAAAAAATAAAGCTTGTAATTGATAGTGATGTCTCTAACGAAATCGACGACGTGTTTGCGCTTGCCTATGCACTTTCACGGCACGATGTTTTTGATGTTAAGCTTATTTCAATTTCTCCTTTTACTGCTAGCTATAAAAGAAACTCTATCCACGACAATAATATTGATTCAAAATTTGAAGCCAAAAGATTGATGAGAACAATGGGTTTAAAGAACACAAACATTGTAAAAAACGGAAGTTTGGATTTTTTATCAAATAATTATGAAGAAATGACCGACGCATCAAATGAAATAATTGAATTGGCTAGTAAAGGAAAAATAACAATTCTTTGTATTGGGACGTTGACCAATGTAGCAATTGCGTTGCTTAAAAAACCAAACATATCGAAAAACTTAAAAATAATCTTTTTAGGCACTCAAAACTTGCTACATGAAAAATTTACAGATGCAAATTACTTAAAAGATAAAAAAGCTTTTGAAGTTGTATTGAAAAACGTAGATGATTTAACTATTTTCCCTAGCACTGTTGCAAAACAGTTTGTGACAAGCATTTATGAAGCAAAAAATCATTTGCGTCAAAACAAACTTGGAAGATATCTTTTCAGCAAATTAAATAATTCAATATTTAAAATACAAAATCGTGGAATACACACTATATACGATATTGGTCCTGTGGCGTATTTGATAAACAAAAATTGGTTTTGCTCAACAAAAATCAATGCCAACGAACTTTTAAAAGAACAAGAAAAACTTGACCAATTTAAAGAAGTAAATTACATTTTTGATTTACAAAAAGAAGCTAATTATGACATATGGAAAGATTTTATCAATTCAATTACATCAGTAGAAACAAAATCACAAAAAAACATTTTCTTTACTTCAGACACTCACTTTTCTTCTGATCGCGTGATAAAATTTCATTTAGTACCTTTTGAAAATGTTGAACAAATGAATTACGAACTTGTAAAAAGATGGAACAGCGTTGTTTCAAAAGACGATGTCGTTTATCATCTAGGCGACTTTGGAGAATATAATTATATAAAAAGGTTAAACGGAAAAGTTATATTAATCTTGGGAAATTATGAAGTTGCAGATATGAAAAGACAAAAATTAAGTTTTAACCAGTTTAAAAAACAACTTAAATCTATTGGATTTTACGACGTAGTAGAAAAAAATTTAAAAATTAAAATAGACAATCTTGAAATATTTTTGACACACAAACCTATTGATTGCAACAAAGAGATGATAAATCTGTTTGGCCATGTCCACACATTAAAACCTGTAAGTAAATCTGGCTTTAATGTTGCTACAACTTATTTTGACTTTTTCCCTGTTTCTTTAAAACAAATGGAGAATAAAATAAATTTTATAAAAAATTATGCTGATCAAAACGTATTTACTGATTAGCAGTATATCGGCGTGTAGCGCAGTTGGTAGCGCGCATGGTTCGGGACCATGAGGTCGTGGGTTCAAATCCCGCCACGCCGACCAAACAAAAATAATCCGAACCATTTTGGTGAGGATTATTTTTGTTTGTACTTTTATTCCTTCTTTTTTCGTTTTTCTTGTTTCTTTTCGGATTATTTTTGAAATAAAAAATAAGAAAGAAAAAATAAAAGTTGCGATTAGATTGGTCGCAATATAAAAAACTGCACTCTTGTTTCTGAACCTCGCAAAAGCGAGGTTTTTGAAACACTTTCGTTTGTTTTTCGCTTTTTAAGCGCCAAACGAAAATGCAAAAGGCATTTTGCGCTTACTCTTGAGAGAATAAAAAAACGAGCTAAATTTTAGCTCGTTTTTTGTGCATGCTTTGTGCATTTTTTTTTACTAACAATTTGATTAGTGGTTTTTAAAATCTTGCTTTGTAAAACTGCTCACAATGGTGAATGTGATTGTTATCTTTCAATCACTCCATCACCTATCAATTCGTCGTGATGAATAGCAGATTTGCCATATACTTTTGATTTGCCATACACTTTGGCATTCTTATATATTTTTGCTTCGCCAAATACAGCACTGTTGCTATAAACAGCAGCATTTCCGTAAACATGGGCTTTGTCATACACTTTTGGCTTGCCTGCAACCAATGCGGTGCCAGAAATTTTTGCATCGCCGAAAACCTCAGCGTCAAACGTTACTCTTGCATCTCCTGACACATTGGCGTTGCCATACACTTTGGCGTCGTTAGCAACCCAGCAAGCTCCTTCTTGTGAAAGATTGCTTTCGCTTTCAATATATCCGCCTTTGCTGCCTTTTTTTGCGATTAGCATCCTTTTGCCTTTGTTTTCAACCACATCTTTAAGAGCGACAATCCTTTTGAGAGTAACATTCATCTGACGGTCTTGGTCCCAAACCTCTAACTCGTCTTTTGGGTCATGCGACAATTCATACTTTTTTTCTATCATCTTCTTTCCTTCCTTTTTTAAATTCTTGTCAAAATAAACGGCTTTTAAGCACTTGACCTTTTAAGTATACTCTCACTTTGCAACTCTGTCAATACCCTTTTGTCAATTTTTTTTAAAAAAAAATTTTGAAAGTATAGCTAAAAACAGAACCCCCACTATTTTTGAATAATATACCTCAAACTAAAACCACTCGGGTCTTGACTTGATATGATGTAATGCAAATTTCGCAGCAAATAGGTTATGTTTGCATAACTATATTTGCGACTGTTTTTTAAATCCTAAACAAAATTTTCACAAATTTTTCATCTTTTTCATATAATGCAGAAACTGTAAAAGTTTTTAATTTTTTTGATAAAATTGTTGTAATTTTCTTGACATCATTTTTTGTTTAGTGTAAAATATCTTCGCAAGCCTAAAAAAACGTCGGGGTGTAGCGCAGTTGGTAGCGCACGTGGTTTGGGACCATGGGGTCGGGAGTTCGAGCCTCTCCACCCCGACCATCTTCTTAGGCTTTACTCGTTTTAAACGAGCAAAAAAAGAAGACAAGCTGGTCAAAATGTTTGCTTGCAAGGACATTTTTGCGATGACCGCATCACAATCAACGTTCACCAGAACCTGTTGTGATATAACCGCGTCGGTCCCCCGGACCGGCCGGAAGAATAACTTGCAGAAATTCGAGTTTCTCTTGGAGCCTTAGGCTCAGCTCTCTTAGAGCAACCGAGCTCTTAGGTCGAGGCAAAAATGTTTGCTTGCAAGGACATTTTTGCGATGACCGCATCACAACCAGCGTTCGCCAGAACCTGTTGTGATATAACCGCGTCGGTCCCCCGGACCGGCCGGAAGAATAACTTGCAAAAATCCGAGTTTCACTTGGGCCTTTAGCTCAGTTGGTTAGAGCAACCGGCTCATAACCGGTCGGTCCGGGGTTCGAGTCCCTGAAGGCCCACCAAGAGCTTTCAGCTCTCGCCCTTTCAGGGACTTGCAAGTCTTCAGCTTGCAGCGCTCCGCGCTCAGAACCCCGGACAACGCCCGGGTCGAACCGAGCAAGGCA
>CALVZD010000025.1 GCA_944372435.1 uncultured Clostridia bacterium
GAGAAGAAGAGTTTAAAAGGAGAAACGCAAATGGCAAGAAGAATTGAACCAGACTGCCGTCAGTGCAGACGCGAAGGGTGCAAGCTTTTCCTCAAAGGTGAGCGTTGCACAACCAAAAAATGTGCCATGGAAAGAAGGCCGGTTATTCCTGGCCAACACGGCAATTCAAGAAGAAGAGTCACATTCACCGAATATGGCGCACAGCTTCGTGAAAAACAAAAGATCAAAAGAATTTATGGCTTGTTAGAAAACCAGATGCGCACCTACTATGAAGAGGCTGAAAGAATGAAGGGTGTCACTGGTGAAAACATGCTCTCCCTTATCGAAAGAAGGCTTGACAACGTGGTTTATCGCATGGGAATTGCAGCAAGCAGAAAGCAGGCTCGTCAGCTTGTCAACCACGGCATAATCACCGTGAATGGCAGAAGAGTCGACATCCCATCGTTTATTGTCAAAGCTGGTGATGAGATTGCGATAAAAGAAAACAAACTCGACAAAGAACCTGTCAAAGTCGTGAAAGGCATCAAAGTTGTTATGCCAAAATGGTTAGAGTTCAACACCGAGTCGCTCAAAGGCAAAATTCTCGCACTGCCTAAGAGAGAAGATATCGACGCAGATCTGCAAGAACGCCTTGTAATCGAGCACTATTCGAGATAATGGAGGGATAAAATTATGATGGAAATGGAAAAACCAAAAATCGTTTGTGAAGAAACAGAAGGAGGAGCTTTTGCTCGTTTCACAGTTGAGCCTCTTGAAAAAGGCTATGGCATCACGCTTGGCAACTGTATGAGAAGAACACTGCTTTCATCTCTTCCAGGAGCAGCTCCAATCGCTGTGAGAATAGCTGGCGTGCCTCACGAGTTTTCAACCGTTCGTGGCGTGACCGAAGATGTTGTTGACATCATCCTCAATTTGAAAACGCTTTATGTGAAAACCTTCAACCACGACCGCAACTTTATCACATTTTTGCGCATCAGAAAGACGGGCGCAGGTGAAGTGACCGCAAAAGATTTTGAACCAAACGACGAAGTTCAAATCCTCAACCCAGACCTTCACATTTGCACAATGGATGAAGGCGCAGTGCTTGACATGGATGTGATGATCGGAAATGGCAGAGGCTACGTTCCAAGCAATATCAACAAAACAAAGTTCGACAACATCGACTTTATCGCTATGGACTCAATTTTTTCACCTGTCAAAAGAGTGAATTTCAGCGTCGAGGCAACTCGCGTTGGTCAGAGCGTGGATTTCGACAAGCTTGTGCTTGAAGTTGAAACAAACGGAACAGTCAAAGCTACCGAAATTGTCAGCCTTGCCGGCAAAATCATGACAGAACACGTTGGTCTTTTTGTTGAGCTTTGCGAAGAAATGGCAAACGTTGAAATTTTGGTTTCCAAAGAGGAAGACAAGCAAGTTAAAATTTTGGAACTCCCAATTGAGGAAATGGACCTTTCTGTAAGGTCTTACAACTGCTTGAAGCGCGCAGGCGTGAACACAGTTGAAGACATTGTGAAAAAGTCAAGGAGCGATATGCTTAAAGTTAAAAACCTTGGAATCAAGTCAATCGACGAGGTTATCCAAAAACTTGAAAGCTATGGGCTCTCACTTCGCAAAGACGAAGATTAAAAGGAGAAGACGATGGCTAACGATAAACTTGGCAGACCGTCAAAAGAAAGAGATGCCCTTTTGAGAGGGCAGGTCACAGATCTTTTGTGGCTTGGAAAGATCGAAACAACCCTCGCAAAAGCAAAGTCGGTTCGTTCGATCGCAGAAAAGCTTTTGACAGCTGCAATCAAAACCTACAAAGACAACGTTACAGTTGCAAAAGACATCAAAGATGAAAAAGGTGTCAAAGTGAGAAAAGATGTTGTCAACGACGGCCCAGCAAAACTCGCTGCAAGAAGAAAGATCATGGCATATGTTTATGACAGACAAGAGCAGCGCGGCGAAAAAGAGGCAAAAACCGCATTTGTTGATCGCACAAAAGGCATCAATCATCCGCTTCTTGAAAAGATTTTCAACGTTTATGCTCCAAAATACGCTGAGCGCGCTGAAAAGCTTGGCCAGGGTGGCGGCTATACAAGGATAATCAAACTTGGCAAGCGCCGTGGCGACGACGCCGAAATGGCAATCGTTGAATTGATTTAATCTTTTCAAAAAAACGAACATAAAACAAAAAACTCTATCTTTTGATAGAGTTTTTTTGTTTTGCAATCATCTCAAAAGTTGACTGATTTTAATGAAATTTAATGAATATACATAATATTTTAATCCAAACTTTTGTTTACAAACGCCTTTTGTGCATATATTTTGTATATGAAAACGATGCGAAATGTAAGTTTAAAAAAATACACAACTTTTAAAATTGGTGGCAGGGCGAAAGTCATTTATTTTCCTGAAAACGAAGAGGAGCTTTTAAAACTTGCCGCGCGGTTAAACAAAAAAAAGCTTTTGATTTTGGGAAACGGCAGCAACATCCTGTTTTCAGACCATGGCTTTGACGGAAAGATCATTTCAACGCGAAGGCTTGACAAGATTAAAAGAAAGGGAAACAAAGTTTTTTGTGAGGCGGGCGTCAATCTTTTTTCGCTCTGTCATTTTTGCGCTGAGCACGGTCTCAGCGGGCTTGAAAGGTTGTATGGCATTCCTGGCAGCGTTGGTGGCGCGATCGTTATGAACGCGGGCGCATACGGCTGCGAGATTTGCCAACTCATCAGCAAAATTAAAGTTGTCAAAAATGGAGTTATTTCAGAGCGAGAGGTGCAAAATTTTTGTTACCGAAAAGGGCCGCTTTGCGAAGGCGAAATTTTGGTTTCGGCGGTTTTTAACCTCAAAAAGGGCAAAAAAGAGCAAATTTTAGCCCTCCAAAGCGAAATTTTTGAAAAAAGAAAGCAAAGTCAGCCATATTCTCTGCCGTCCGCTGGCAGCATTTTCAAAAGGGGGAAAGACTTTTTTCCAGCCCAGCTTATCGACGAATGGAAGTTGAAAGGCAAAAAAATTGGAGGAGCCGAGATATCCTCTCAGCACGCAGGCTTTATCGTCAACGCTGACAATGCCACAAGCAGCGACGTTTTGGCGCTGATTTGCGAGATAGAAAGAATGGCAAGAGCCCACGGCTATAATTTTGAACGAGAAATTGTGATAATCGAGTGATTTTGACGCCGCGTCGCTTGCAAATCTTTTTGAAAATTGCTATACTTAAAGCAAATGGAGAGCAATATGATTTTGCATGGCGATTATCACACTCACACAATCTATTCACAACTCAATCACGGCAAGGGCACGATTTTGCAAAACGCAACCGCAGCCGCCGAAAAAGGGTTGAAGCAGATCGCAATCACAGATCACGGTTTCAACCATATGTTTTTTGCGACCAAAAGAAAACTTTTTCCGCAGATCCGCGAGGAGATTTTGAACGCAAAAGAGGTGACTGGCGTCGATATTTTGCTGGGAGTTGAGGCGAACCTGATCTCCACCGACGGAGCCGTGGATCTGAAAGAGTCAGACTATGACGAGCTCGACATCATCCTGATGGGTTTTCACAAGCTTGTCAAAACTCCAACAGTCAAAGATTTTATGCAGCTGCAAGCTGTCAACATGCTTTCCTCGCCATACCGCGCGAGCCAAAAGAGGATTGCAAGAAACACCGCGGCTTTTTTAAAAGCTCTTGATAAATATCCTATTGATATCATAACTCATTTAAATTTCGGTTGTCCAACAGACACGTTGGCTGTCGCAAGGCTTGCGAAGCAAAAGGGAGTTTTGATTGAATTAAATGGGAAGCACATAAACTTTACTGATGATGAAATATTGACTATGGCAGGGGAAGGTGTAAAGTTTATTGTGGATTCTGATGCACATACTCCATCAAGGGTTGGAGAATGTAACAGGGCTATTAATTTGATTTATAGATTAAATTTGCCGACCAATTTAATTGTAAATTTAGATAAACTTCCGACATTTCAAAAGAAAAGGGGACAAAATTGAGTTTTTCTCGTGAAGCAAAACTTGAACTCATTCAAAATGTACACGAAAACGCGGACACAGCTTTCGCGTTTTTGTCCGGGCTTTTTCACGGCTGCGGAGAGCTAAAACGCAGCAGCTCAGGCTTTGAAGTTTCGCTTTTGACCGATATCAACGAGCTTTATGAGGCTTTAAATTCGCTGTGTCACTCTCTTTATGGCGATTTTTTGGAACTCGATGTCGAGGACGATTATGTGATAAACAAAACGACCTATTATCGCATAATTTTTCCGTCCACAAGCGCTGAGCAGATTTTGAAGGACTGCGGAATAATCAGCCTGCAAAACGGCGAGCCGTCACTGAATTTTGGCATCGACCACAACATCGTGTGCAGCGAAGAGACTAAAAAGGCGTTCATACGCGGCGCTTTCATCGGCTGCGGAACCTCGGCGATCAAGCTCGGCGAGTCGCAAACGCAAAAAGCGAGCGCCACCGGATATCACATCGAGTTTTCTTCAAAAAACCACGATTTTTTGAGCGATTTGTCAGCGCTTTTGTTTGAATTTGGAATTATGCCAAAACTTATTACAAGAAAAAACACTTTTGTGCTATACTTTAAAGAGGCGGAGGCCGTCAAAGACCTGCTTGCCATCATGGGTGCAAACGAGAGCGTGCTTGCCCTTTCGGTTGAAATCGCGGCGCGTGAAAAGCGCAACCAGGTCAACAGACAGGTCAACTGCATCAACGCCAACATCTCAAAAACCGTTGAGGCAAGCCTAAAACAGATCGCCGCAATAAACACGATAATCTCGACGATAGGACTTGACAGTTTGAGTGATGAGCTTCAAGAGGTTGCGATGCTCAGGCTCGCAAATCCGGAGGAGAGTTTGGACGAGCTGCTCGAACTTTCCACGATAAAGCTTTCAAAAAGCGGCCTCAACCACAGGCTCAACAAACTTATCAAAATCGCAAAGGAGCTTGACTGATATATGAAGGAATTTGTCCACCTGCATGTTCACACTGAATACAGTTTGCTTGATGGGCTTGCCAGGATCAAAAAACTTGTAAAGATGACCAAAGAGCGCGGTTGGAGAGCTGTCGCTATGACTGACCATGGCAATATGTTTGGCACAATCAAAATGTATGAGGCGTGCATCGAGGCTGGGATAAAACCTATCATTGGTTGCGAGTTTTATATATGTCAGGATCATCTGAACAAAACCGGCAGAGAGGACACAGGACACCTGATTTTGATCGCCAAAAACAACACCGGCTATCACAACTTGTTGAAGCTGATCTCTATCGCTCATGTTGATGGGATGTATTACAAGCCGCGCATCGACTACAAGCTGCTTGAACAATATCACGAGGGCATCATCTGCCTTTCGGCTTGCCTTGCCGGACACTTGCAAAAATTCATTTTGCAGCGCCGCTTTGATGAGGCAAGAGAGCTCGCTCTTTGGTTCAAGCGCGTTTTTGGCGATGATTTTTATATCGAAATTCAAAACCACAACCTGCCAGAGGACAAAGAGGTTATCCTTGGGCAAACCCAGCTTGCCAAGGAGCTTGGCATAAAGCTTGTTGCGACCAACGACGTGCACTATCTCAATCGCGAGGACAGCGAGCTGCAAGACACGCTTATGTGCGTTGCAATGCACAAATTTGTCGACGACCCAGACAGGCTGAAATTTGCCACCGACGAATTTTACTACAAAACCTATGAGGAGATGTTGGAGGCTCTGCCTGGATATGAGGAGGCACTCGACACAACGCTTGAAATCGCCGACAAGTGCGACGTTATTTTGCAGACCAAGTCGATGTATGAAAACTCCAAGATAGACCGAAAATACGGCCTGCCTTCAAATCAAAACTACATCCCAAACTATATCCCTGAAACCGGCGAGTCGACATATGACTATCTGAAACGGATGGCATATGAGGGGCTTGAAAAACTCTATCCAAAAGTCACCAAAGAGCTGACTGACAGACTGGAAGAGGAGCTTGGGCTCATCAAAAAACAGGGCTTCGTCGAATACTTTTTGATCGTGTGGGATTACATAAACTACGCAAGAAAGAGCGGCATTCCTGTGGGGCCGGGCAGAGGCTCAGGTGCAGGCAGTTTGGTCGCTTATTGCATAGGCATAACCAAGGTCGATCCGATCAAATATAACCTCTTCTTTGAAAGGTTCATCAATCCAGAACGCGTTTCGATGCCCGACTTCGATGTCGACTTCTGCAAGGATAGGCGCGGAGAGGTTATCGAATACGTTAAAAGAAAATATGGCGCCGATCATGTCGCCGGCATAGTGACCTTCGGCAGCATGAAGGCAAAAAACGCGATAAGAGATATCGGCAGAGTGCTCAGGGTGCCGCTTTCTGATGTCAACAGACTGGCAAAAGAGATCCCAAACTTCCCACCAGATGGACTCAAAAAGAACGAGCCGGTTTTGAAATATTATTTTGGACGAGAGGAAGATCCAAAATATGAAAAGTTTGTCATACCTGAGCTGAAACAGGCTTATGAGGATGACGAACTGATCAAAAAAATGGTGGACATGGCGATAAAGGTGGAGGGCGTGCCTCGAAACTGCGGTATGCACGCGGCAGGAGTGCTGATCGCGCCAGAAGCCGTCGACACCTATGTTCCACTCGCAAGAAACGGCGACGAAATCGTCACCGAGTTCGACATGATTGAAATCGAACATCTTGGGCTTTTGAAAATGGACTTTTTGGGTCTCGTCACCTTGACGGATATCAAAAAAGCGCTCGATTATGTCAAAGAAAATCATGGCATCGACATCGATTTTTACAATATGGAATATGACGATCCAAAGGTTTTTGAGCTTATTTCAGCAGGCAAAACCGACGCTGTGTTTCAGCTTGAAAGTGCCGGAATGAAGCGCTTTATGAAAGAGCTTGGACCGACCTGCATGGACGATATCATCGCAGGCATTTCGCTTTACAGACCTGGGCCGATGGACTCGATCCCAGATTTCGTCCGCTGCAAAAAGGATCCAAGCGCGATAAAATATGACGACCCTTGCCTTGAAAGCATTTTGGATGTCACATATGGCTGCATTGTTTATCAAGAGCAGGTTATGAAAATCACACAGGTCATGGCAGGGTTTTCACTCGGGCAAGCCGACAACATCCGAAGAATTATGGGCAAAAAGCAGGTCGAAAAGATCGCCGCCGAGCGCGTCAAATTCGTCGATGGCTATGATGACGAGGCCTCTGGAACGCACATACCAGGCGCAGTGAAACTGGGTCACAAACGCGAAGTTGCCGAAAAAGTTTTCGACCGCATGGCAGAGTTTGCAAAATATGCCTTCAACAAATCGCACGCTGCGGCATACGCCTATCTCGGTTATCAGACCGCGTATTTGAAAACCTATTACGAAGTCGAGTTGTTGACGGCGGTGCTCAACAACCGCATCACAAACTTGGACGAAGTCAAAAAATACACCGCTTTTGCAAAAAAGGAAGGTTTTGAGGTGCTTGCGCCGGATGTCAACAAGTCAGGCACCTATTTCAAAACTGAAAACGGCAACATTCGTTTTGGACTTGCCGCTCTCAAAGGTGTTGGTTCAACGGTCATCGACGAGATCATCAAAGAGCGAGAGGAAAACGGAGAGTTCAAAAGTTTTGAAGACTTTATCGCTCGCGCGACCATACCGGTTTTAAACAAGCGCGTGCTTGAAAGTCTGATCGTCAGCGGCGCGTTCGATTGCTTTGGAAAATATCGCTCGCAACTCATGGCGGTGTATGGAGTGGCAGTCGACAGAGCGATTCGCGACAACAAAAACAAGAAAACCGGGCAGTTTTCAATGTTCGACTCGATTGCAGAGATGAAAGACGAGTTCAATAGTCTCGACTGGCCAGATATCAAAGAATACAGCAAAGACACGCTTTTGAAATTTGAAAAGGATATCGTTGGGATTTACATCTCTGGGCATCCGCTTGATGACTATCTCGACAAATTTGAAAAGTTCAATTTGACCTCGGATATGCTGGCGCCAAAAGAGGACGAAACCGGCGATGAGGATGAGGAGATCGCGGCGGAGGATGCCGTGTATGAGCAGGTTTCTGACGGAATGAAAGTGACCTGCGGAGGAATAATCACAGAAAAACGCAAGATCATGAAAGACGGCAAAGAGATGGCGTTCCTTAAACTCGAAGACCTGAACGGAGTAATCGAAGTTTCGCTGTTTGCAAATGTCTATCCAAAGTTCAAACACTTCATCGACGAGGACAGCATGATCACCGTCAAGGGCAGGATCTCAATGAGAAACGGCGCGCCAAGCGTTACGGCAGAAGAGATTATCCCTTGGCACAAAAAAGAGGACGAGGTCAAAAAAGCACAAGAAGAAAAGCTCTACCTCAAATTCGACACAAAGGATATCGACCTTTTTGGGAAAGTCACTTCGGCTTTAAGAGCCTATCCAGGCGAAACTGAGGTCGTGATAAAATGCACCTCAAACAACCGTCCTTTTGCTTTCAACCAAAAAGTTGAAACGGGAAATTATTTGCTTAACGAGCTATACGGACTGCTGGGAGTTGACAATGTCAAACTCTGGGCGCCGAAACAATAGCAAAAAAAAAAGGAGAAAAAAATGAAAATTTTAGTTTTGGCAAGTGGCGGCGACGCGTCAGGAATGAACAAGTTTATCGCAAAGCTCGCGCAGCATTTTGGCAAAAGCCTTTATGCCTGCAAAAGAGGCTTTAGAGGTCTTTGCGAAAATGACACCTATCCGATCAGATATTTTGAGCCTCAAAAGCACGCAAACGAAGCGGGGTGCTGCATCACATCTGCAAGATTTCCAGAGTTTAAGGAAAAGCAAAACTTTGAAAAGGCAGTGAAAAACGCAAAAGCGTTCGATGCCGTTGTGGTTTTGGGTGGCAACGGTTCGCAAAAAGCCGTTCTCGACATGGAAAAGGCAGGGGTGAAAGCGGTGTTTGTGCCTTGCACGATCGACAATGACGTTGAGGAGAGCGAGTATTCGATAGGGTTTGACACGGCGGTTGAAAGCGTTAAGTATGCTTTTAAGAATGTTATGCCCAGCATGCAGGCTTTTACAAGAAGTTGTGTGTTCGTGACGATGGGCAAGCATTGTGGCAAGATCGCAGAGGCCGCAGCAAAAGCAGTGGATGCCGACCTGCTCATAACTCAAAAAGCCGAGATCAATGAGGATGCGATCGTTGAAACCATCAAAAAAAATCATTTGAAAGACAGAGCGACCTCGATCATCTTGCGAGAAAATATTGTGGATACTGACAAATTCTGCAAAAAGATAGGCGAAAAAATCGCGCCAATCGAAATCAGACCTTTTGTCGTTGGCTATCTTCAAAGAGGCTCAAAGCCAACCGCTCGTGAACTTCGCATAGCATATCAGTTCGCGCTCGCTGCAATCAGAGCGATTGAAATCAAAAAGTTGCCGATTGCAACTTTGATGGAAGGCGGAAAGATTATTTTGAAAAGAATTTAGGCTTTTGCGTCGCAAAATGTTTGAAAACCGTTGACTTTTTTCGGCGACTATGGTATATTTACTTAGTCGCCTAAAAGCGTGCGGGTGTAGTTCAGTGGTAGAACCCCAGCCTTCCAAGCTGGTCGCGAGGGTCCGATTCCCTTCACCCGCTCCAACGGGCTTCCATAGCTCAGCTGGATAGAGCAATGCCCTTCTAAGGCAGAGGTCGAAGGTTCGAATCCTTCTGGGAGCACCATGTGGTGGTCGTAGTTCAGTTGGCAGAACGCTAGATTGTGGCTCTAGAGGTCAAGGGTTCGATTCCCTTCGATCACCCCATATTTGCTTTTGGCGCGTTTTGATGGGGTGTCGCCAAGCGGTAAGGCATTGGACTCTGACTCCAACATCCGTAGGTTCGAATCCTACCACCCCAGCCACT
>CALVZD010000026.1 GCA_944372435.1 uncultured Clostridia bacterium
GAAAACTTGGACGAGATTTTTGAAATTGATCCGTCAGCTGTCGGCATCAGCGGCACATCGATGTATCTGCGCAAAGGTGAAAAGCATTCGCTCCGCGATCTTTTGTATGCGCTTATGCTGGTGTCTGCAAATGATGCAAGCGTGGCGATAGGCAAAAGAGTGGGCGGAACGCTGGAAAAGTTCGTTGACATGATGAACTTTACTGCCTACAAAATTGGCGCAACATCCACGCATTTTGAAAACACGCATGGGTTAGACGAACAGGGTCACTACACTTCGGCGCGAGATCTCGCTTTGATCGCCGCCTATGCGCTGAACAATCCGACCTTTCGCGAGATCGTTTCTACCAAAAATATAAAGATAACCTCCGCCGATGGCAAAACTCGATATCTTCACAACAAAAACAAGCTTTTGCAGTCGTTTGACGGAGCGATGGGCGTCAAGACCGGCTTCACCGACGATGCTGGCAGGTGCTTGGTTTCAGCGGCAGAGAGAGACGGCATGCGCCTCGTTTGCGTGGTGCTCAACTGCTCTCCGATGTTTGAAGATTGCGCCGCGCTGATGAACTGGGGTTTTGAAAACTTTAAAATGGTCGATCTCTGCCAGGGGCTGACGATTCCTGACAGTTTGCCGGTTGAAAATGGAGAAAGGTCAAGCGTTGGAATAACAAAAAAAGGCAGCTGCTTTTTTCCACTTGCCGAAGGCGAAGAAAATTTGGTAAAAATCGAAACGCATCTCGCTCAGTCGGTCACTCCGGTTCTTTGTGAAGGCGAAAAAGTGGGCGATTATCAAATATATTTCGATAATTCCTTGCGTTTTTCGGGAGAAATTGTTACAATTGAAGCTGTAAAGGCGAGGACGCTTGCGCAGCGTTTGCAAGACATCCTTGAAAAATGGTAAAAAGGTGAGATTAAACAAATTTTTGAGCAGCTCCGGTGTGTGCTCGAGGCGAAAGGCCGACCTCATGATCGAGCAGGGGCTCGTTGAAGTCAATGGAAAAATTGCCGAACTTGGCAGCACTATAGATGAAAAAAAAGATATAGTCAAAGTGGAGGGGAAACAGATTTCGCTTCCACTTTCGCATGTTTATATAAAGTTGTTCAAGCCCAAGGGCTATGTTTGCTCGGCAAAGGACGAGAAAGGCAGAAAGACAATCTATCAGCTTGTCGATGCTGGGCGCAGGCTTTTTTCGGTGGGTAGGTTGGATTATGACACCGAAGGGCTTATTTTGCTCACGGATGACGGAGAGTTTGCCAGCAAGATCGCTCACCCTTCAGGCGGGATTGAAAAGGAATATCATGTCGCTGTTGTCGGCGCTATGAAAGAAAGCGAGTTTGCAGTGCTGAGAAAAGGCGTCGTATTTGAAAATCAACGGATGCCAAGCGCGCGCGTCAAGCCGATATCGTTCGACGGAAAAATCACCAAGCTCAGTGTTATAATCGACGAGGGTCAAAACAGGCAGGTCAGGCGTATGTTTGAGGCAATAGGCAGAGAGATCAAGCTTTTAAAGCGTGTTCGCATAGGCAGCGTCAAGCTCGGCGGCTTAAAACGCGGCGAGTTTCGTGCGCTTAGGAGCGACGAGCTTGAAAGCCTTTTGAGGCTGATATGAAAGTAGCAATAATTGGTGCTGGCGCTTCTGGTCTTATGGCAGCCGGAGCGATTTCAGCCAAAGGTCATGCTGTCACCGTTTTTGACGGAAACGACAAGTGCGGCAAAAAGATATATATCACAGGCAAGGGCAGGTGCAACCTGACAAACCTTTGCGACCGCCAAACCTTTCTCGAAAATGTCGTTCGCGGCGCCAAGTTTGTGCAAAGCGCGCTTTCGAGATTTTCGCCGCAAGATGCGATTGACTATTTTGAAAACCTCGGCCTTAAAACCAAACGCGAGCGCGGCAACCGCATCTTTCCTGTCTCAGACAAAGCCAGCGATGTGACAGCGGCGCTTTTGAGATCTTGTCAAAATGTCAAATTTAAACTCAACCACAAAGTGCAAAAAATTCAAGACGGCTTTGTTGTCGATGGCGAGAGCTTTGACAGGGTGATAATCGCAACCGGAGGAATGAGTTATTCTGCCACAGGAAGCGACGGCAGTGGATACAGGTTTGCCAAAAGTTTTGGTCACAGCATAATGGAGCCAAAAGCCGCTTTGGTTCCAATCGAAACAGGAAAAAAGTTTGCTTCTCTCGAAGGGCTTTCGCTCAAAAATGTCACGCTTTCTGCCACGGCAAATGGCAGAGTTTTTCAGGAGTTTGGCGAGATGCTCTTCACGGGCAACGGCATCTCAGGCCCAATAGTTTTGTCGCTTTCAAGTTTTATCAATCGCGACTTACCAAAAGAGTTATATCTTGATTTCAAGCCTGCTTTGAGCCTTGAAAAGCTGGACGCAAGGCTGCTGAGAGAGTTTGACAACAACAAAAACAAGTTTTTAAAATCGGTGATGAGTGCCCTTTTGCCGCACAGAATGATCGAGGTGTTTTTGCGAGAGGTGCAGATTGAAGGCGAGCGAAGAGTGCAGTCGATCACTCAAAAAGAGCGGCTGCAAATTGCAAAAACCTTAAAACGCTTTACATTGCCTGTCAAAAAGTTGTATCCTATTGAAAACGCAGTGATCACGAGCGGCGGTGTGTGCTTGGATGAGGTCAATCCAAAAAATATGCAAAGCAAGTTGAAAGAGGGGCTTTATTTTGTCGGCGAGGTTTTGGATATCGACGCACTGACGGGAGGCTTCAATCTTCAAATCGCCTTTGCAACTGCAATGGCTGCCGTGTCGGATTTTTAAAAGGAGAGGGGATGTTTCACTTTATTCAAGCTCTGGCATATCTTCCAATGGCGATGGTTTATCCCACCAAAATCGTGGGCAGAAAAAATCTCCCAAAAGGCAAGGTGATAATAACTTTAAATCACACATCCAACCTTGATGCCGTCGTTTTGATCTTGAACACTTGGGAGAAAAAATACTTTCTCGCCAAAAAAGAACTTTTTGTTTCAAAAGCGAGAAGCTGGTTTTTGAAAAAAATGGGTGCAATCAAAATCGATCGCGAGATTGCGGATGTGAGCGCGATAAAAGAGGCGTTCAAAGTGCTGAAAAACAACAAAAAACTCGTCATCTTTCCAGAGGGCACTCGCAACAAAACCGAAGAGCTCAATCTGCAACAGGTCAAACACGGCGCCGCGATGATCGCGATAAAAACCAAAACGCCCATCGTTCCGCTCTGGATTTTCAATCGTCCAAAGGCGTTTCGCAAAACGAAGATATTGATCGGAAAGCCTTACGAACTCGATGAGTTTTATGGTCAAAAGCTGTCTGACGAGGTTTTGGAAAAGGCGAGCGCCAAAGTTGCCGAAAAGCTGAACGAAACCAAAGAGCAGGCGCAAAAAATGTTTAACAAAAAGAGAGAAAAAGATGGAAAAATTTGATATGGCGGCTGTTGAAAGCACTTTTTTGAACACAAAATCAGGAGAGCTTCACAGCGGAGTTGTGGTGATAAAACGAGAGGACGGAGTTGTCTTCAACATAGGTGGAAAGCGTGATGCCTTCATACCAAAGTCTGATTTTGAAGATTTTGATGAGGTGAAAATTGGCGACAGATTCAAAGTTGTCATCACCAAAAGCCGAAATGAAGAGGGCATGATAGAGGCTTCAAAATCGCGCGCTGATGTCATTTCGATCGGCATCCAAAACGCGCAGAAGATAAGGCTTGGCAGCGTGTTCACTTTTGTGCCAACCGAGGTTCGGCATGGACTGGTGTCAAAGATGGGAGACTATGACATCTTTGTGCCAAAGGATGAGGTCACTGAACACTTTGTTGATATGCGCTCGCTTGTTGGAAAGCAGCAGGAGGCGATCGCAACCGAGATAAACAGAGATGAAAAGCAGATCGTGGCAAGCATAAAACTGCTAAAACAACAAGAGCGAGAAAAAAACGAAAAACTTTTTTGGAGCTCGATCTTCATCAACAAAATCGTCAAAGGCGTTGTCAAAAAGATGTTGCCATATGGGGCCTTTGTTGAGGTTGACGGAATCGACTGCTTTGTGCATATCTCAGATTTGTCTTACAGTCGCATAGACTCGCCGAGCGAGGTGCTTAAAGAGGGTGAAACGCTCAATTTCAAAGTTATTGAGCTTAATCGCGATGCAAAAAAAGTCAAGCTTGGCTTAAAACAAATTCTTACTGATCCGCTTGTCCAAAAAATCGATGAGATTTTGGTCGGAGCAGTATATGACGGCGAAGTGGTCAAACTTCTCTCATTCGGCGCAATCGTAAAATTGCAAAACGGCGTGAGCGGCCTTATGCACATTTCCACTTTGACCGAAAGGCGAGACGCTGCGATGCACGAGTTTGTTCATGTTGGCGACAAGGTCAAAGTGCGCGTGCTATCCAAGGATGCTGAAAACAAAAAGTTGTCGCTTGCTTTTGTGCAAAAGATGTAGGGAGACGTATGAAATTTTATCACGGAACCCAAAATGGTGAACTCAAAAAATTGCTTGCCAGCAGAAAATCTACAAGAGAAAAGGATGAAGGCAATGTTTATTTGACAGATGACTATGGCTGCGCCTTTATGTATGCGGCTTGTTCAATTAGGTCGTTTTTTGTGTCGAACGGCAAACTGTATTTAAGAGAAGTGGCGCCGGATGCATTCAAAAAAATGTATAGCGGGCATGGTTGCTACATTTTCACAATTGAGGTTGACGGAGCAAGGAAAGTGAAACATATAACTGACCATGTTTATGTGTATGACAAGGATATTGAGCTTGACCCAAACAAGCGCGAGTGGGTTGAAGATTGCTATCAAAAAATGCTGGAGCTTGAAAAACAAGGGGTGATTGGAGTCTTGCGCTGGGATGATATGACGAAAGAAGAGCAGGATCGCAGAAAAGAGCATAATATACAAGGCTATAAGCCATATATGAAAATAGAAAAAGAAAAATTTCCAGAGGAATACAAACTGCTTGTCAGCTTTTATCCAGAGCTTGCGGTTGAGGATTGAGGCATTTAAAAATATTCTGCGCTCAAAAGCTAGGTTCGCGCATTAGATCAAAATTTGCGACTCTCCAAACAATGCGCCTCCTTAGATTTTGGAAACACATAAAATAAAATTTGCTTTGTAAAAACGCGCTATTAAAAATTTTAAAATTCGTTAAAACGCTTGATATAGTCGCAAAAATATGCTAAACTTGACAAGAGTGATTTTTAAAAACTCTTTCGTGGTTGTAGCAGATTGCACGCGTACCACTGGCAGTTTTGTCTTAAAGTGTTGACAAAAAAGTTGCGCTGGCGCTTTGTTAAGAAATCGCGATTCGCACCGTTGTCTTGATGCGGCTTGACAACTTTGAAGATGCCAAACAACTAGCATACATATGCTCGCGTGGCTCAGTCGGTAGAGCAGCTGATTCGTAATCAGCAGGTCGGCGGTTCGAGTCCGCCCGCGAGCTCCAAAACAACAAATTAAACGCGAGCTTTAGCCTCGCGTTTTTTATTGCAACAGGCAAAGAATGTTTGGTGATTTTAGTTAAATTGTGTATAATAAAGCATGTGAAATTTGCTTTTATTTTTCACAGGCAAATTTAGTATTTCAAAAATAGTCTAGCGCAAAATGTGCTGAGTATTATGTCATAATACCTACTATATATAGAACAGAGAGGTGAAAAATTGTTTAATATCGCGATTGATGGAACAACGAGCAGCGGAAAGACGACGATTGCAAAAGCGCTTGCAAAAAAGTTGAAGTTTAAAGTTTTTGACACTGGCGCGCTTTATCGAGGCATCGCGTGTGGCTTTAAGCGAACCGGAAAACGACTCAACGAAAAAAATCTTCGCGACTTTATTTCAAAACTTGAATTGAAAGTTGAGTTTGTTGCGGATGAGCAGCATGTCATCGTAAACGGAGTCGACGAAACTCCAAATTTGCGAAAAGAAGAGATAAGCGTTTTGAGCTCGCAGGTTTCGCCTTTCAAATTTGTCAGAAATTTCGTTTTGGATATGCAGCGAGATTTTGCTGCCAAAAATGAATGCGTTATGGAAGGTCGCGACATCACGAGCGTGGTGCTTCCAAACGCAGATATAAAGTTTTTCTTTGATGCTGACCCAAAGGTGCGCGCTCAAAGACGATATGATCAGCAAAAGAGCAAACCGTTTCCTCATACTTACAAAAAGGTTTTGGAAGATCTTATCGCGCGTGACCATAGCGATGAAAATCGCGAGCATGGAAGGCTAGTGATAGCCGATGACGCAGTCTTTGTTGATTCAACGGACAAGAACGTGGACGAAATGCTTGAATTTTGTTTGCAAGTTGTGAAAAAAGAATTTGACTCTCGCAAAAACTGTATTGTGACAGGCTGCACTGGGCATATTGGAAATGTGCTTGTCAGGCTTTTGCTTGAAAATCGCTATCAAGTCACAGCGCTAGTGCTGCCAAATGAAGACTTAAAACCGATTGAGGGGCTGAAAGTCAAGCTTGTGCAGGGCGATGTCACGGACCGCGAATTTATATTTAAGCTCATAAAAAAAGATTCACTCGTTTTTCATCTTGCCGGCATTATTGATATTGGCAACACGCCATATGAAAAAGTTTTTCAAGTCAATGTTGAGGGCACAAAAAACATCGTCGATGCTTGCATAAAAAACAAGGCTCGCAGGCTTTTATACACTAGCACTGTCAACATCATCGATCCTATTGATGGCAGAGTGCTGACCGAGCCAAAAAAATTCAACGAAAAAATCATCCAGGGCGCTTATGCCAAAACAAAATATGAGGCGACCAAATATATTTTGCAAAAGTGCAGAGAGGGGCTGCTTGACGCAGTTGTCCTTTATCCATCAGCGGTGGTTGGACCGTATGATTTCAAAATTTCAGAGGTCGGGCAGGTCATCCTCGACTTTATGAACAGAAAATTATATGGTTACGTGCGAGGCGCTTACAACTTTGTCGATGTTCGTGATATTGCGGAAGGATTGAGGTTGGCATCGAAAAGGGGCAAAAGCGGCGAAAGCTATATTTTGAGCGGACAGGTCACATCCTTCAAAACGCTTTTGCAAGTTGTCAACAGTGTTTTGGGCAGAAAATATATACCGCCAAAGTTTGCTCTTTGGTTTGTGAAAATGTTTGCCAAGCTTTCAAATGTTTACTACAAGATGCGAGGCAAAAAGCCGGTGTTCAGCGAATACTCAATTTCGGCTTTCACAAGAAACAGCAATTTTTCTCATAAAAAAGCCACTAAGCAACTTGGATATCATCCAAGGCCAGCAAAAGAGGGGATTGTGGATTCCGTTCGCTGGTTTGTTAACAATGGATATTACAAGGGCGGCGGAAGCAAAATTTGAGCCTGCGCCAATTTCGTTTGTCGTCGTGAGTGGCAAACAAAACCGCAAAGAAAAGGATAGGAAAAAAGGAAGCAAAGGATGAGATATTTCAATATAGAAAATAACCGCATAACTTACAACGCGATTGCGCAAAACTACGCCAATATCGCGATTCGTGAAATAGCGCCAAAATTTTTTATTGACAGCTTTTTGAAGTCGTTAAGTGGCAAAAATATTTTGGATGTTTGTTGCGGAACTGGCCAAATTGCGAAGTATATCTCAGGTGAAGGCTACAAGGTTTTTGGAATCGACAACAGCAAAAATATGCTAAAACTTGCAACTCAAATTGCAAAAAAATGCAGATTTAAACTCGCCGATGCGCTCGAGTTTAAAACGAATTTCAAGTATGACGGCGTTCTCGCTCATGAGTGTTTGTCAAATTTCACATTGGCGCAAGCCCGCGTCCTTATTGAAAATATCTATCAAGCACTCACTGACGACGGAAAGGCTATGATCTCATTTTCAGAAGGCGAGGGAGAGTGGTTTGAAAGGCTGGATCCAGAGCTGCCTCTCAGGCTTTATATCCGCAAATATTCGGTTCGCGAAATCAACGAGATCTTAGACGGGCTGTTTCAAATTAGCGGTATGTGGGCGGTAAACGAGATGGAAAAAGATCGTCAGGTTGGCAGAAAGTTTTATCTTTTGTTGTCAAAAGTTATCAAAAAAACTGAGGAACAATAAAGCTTGTGGAAGCAAAAGGAGCGAGCACAAGAAGTTACAACGCTTACATTGCTTTGAAAGAAATGTAAGGTTTGTTTGGGTTACACGGAAAAATACATGAAGCAATATGACGAGGAATAACACAAGATACGCGGAAGCAAAAATTTGAGCATTTTGCTCAAATTTTTTGTTTGTCGTTCCGACAAACTGCTCGCGCCTGCGAGCGGCTTCCGCGTTTTTTAATAAAAAAACTAGATTAACTTGGCTAAGGAGAAGAACCTACAACCTGCTGATAACGAGCTGAGGGTGGGTGAAGTGCTTGCAAATTTACACATACGAAGCGAAGTTATATTAAAAACGAGTGAGGGAGTTTTTAATATGCAAGTCAGCGCTGACTTGTAATCATGGCAACAAAAAAACTGGGATGACCAGTTTTTCATGGAGCTGGCGATAGGAATCGAACCTACAACCTGCTGATTACAAGTCAGCTGCTCTACCGTTGAGCCACGCCAGCATGCTTTTGGTGCCCTAAGGTGGAATCTGAACCCTCACTTTCAAGAGATTTGGGTGGATCGCTTCCACCTTAGCTCACAGCTTTGGTGCCCTAAGGTGGAATCGAACCCTCACTTTCAAGAGATTTGGGTGGATCGCTTCCACCTTAGCTCACAGCTTTGGTGCCCTAAGGTGGAATCGAACCACCGACACAAGGATTTTCAGTCCTTTGCTCTACCGACTGAGCTATCAGGGCATAAACGCTGTTTTTTTCGATTCCACCTTATTTTGCGGTGGTGTGGAATCGAACCACCGACACGGCTCCGAAAAGCGTGCTTTTGACTCGCTTTGCTATTCGCAAAGGCTCGAAGTGGCGCACGGTTTTCTCCGCTCCCAAAAAATTCTGCGAATTTTCTGGGTCCCTGAGTCAGTCCTTTGCTTTTGCCGACTGAGCTATCAGGGCATAAACGCTGTTTTTCTCGATTCCACCTTATTTTGCGGTGGTGTGGAATCGAACCACCGACACGGCTCCGAAAAGCGTGCTTTTGACTCGCTTTGCTATTCGCAAAGGCTCGAAGTGGCGCACGGTTTTCTCCGCTCCCAAAAAATTCTGCGAATTTTCTGGGTCCCTGAGTCAGTCCTTTGCTTTTACCGACTGAGCTATCAGGGCATAAACGCTGTTTTTTCCTCTCCATTTAAAAAAAGGGGAGAATACGACAAATCAACAGTGGCGACTCGGATGGGACTTGAACCCACGACCTCTAGCGTGACAGGCTAGCGTTCTAACCAGCTGAACTACCGAGCCATGAGGTGTTGATTTGTCGTTCGCTTTCGCGATGGTGGGAAGGGATGGATTCGAACCATCGAAGACGTAGTCGACGGATTTACAGTCCGTTGCATTTGGCCGCTCTGCAACCTTCCCATAATGAAGCGGTTTAAGTTGAGCTGAAAGCTCTTGGTGGGCCTTCAGGGACTCGTTATGAGGCTTGCACCGGAGGGGGCAAAAGCCGAATGGCCAACCACGCATGCTTGCCTTGCTCGGTTCGACCCGGGCGTTGTCCGGGGTTCTGAGCGCGGAGCGCTGCAAGTTGAAAACTTGCAAGTCCCTGAAAGGGTGAGAGCTGAAAGCTCTTGGTGGGCCTTCAGGGACGCGTTATGAGGCTTGCACCGGAGGGGCAAAAGCCGAATGGCCAACCACGCATGCCTGCCTTGCTCGGTTCGACCCGGGCGTTGTCCGGGGTTCTGAGCGCGGAGCGCTGCAAGCTGAAGACTTGCAAGTCCC
>CALVZD010000027.1 GCA_944372435.1 uncultured Clostridia bacterium
CATTGCTCCCCTACCAATCCTAGTAAACTAGAATTCCTAAACTTCGGTGTATGGTTTTAGCCCCGTTGAATCTTCGGCGCACTATCACTCGACCAGTGAGCTATTACGCACTCTTTTAATGAATGGCTGCTTCTAAGCCAACATCCTGGTTGTTTTAGCAATAACACATCCTTTTCCACTTAACCATTACTTTGGGACCTTAGTTGTAGATCTCGGCTGTTTCCGTTTCGACGATGAAACTTATCTCACACCGTCTGACTCCCTGCTATCAATTGTCTGGTATTCGAAGTTTGATAAGGTTTGGTAACCCGTGAAGGCCCCTAGCCCATTCAGTGCTCTACCCCCAGTAATCTGTAAACGCAGAGGCTAGCCCTAAAGCTATTTCGGGGAGAACCAGCTATATCCCGACTCGATTGGCGTTTCACCTCTAACCACAAGTCATCACCGACTATTTCAACAGGCGTGTGTTCGGTCCTCCACGGTGTGTTACCACCGCTTCAACCTGCTCATGGTTAGGTCGTCGGGTTTCGGGTCTACGATATACAACTATGTCGCCCTATTCAGACTCGCTTTCGCTTCGGCTCCGTGCCTTAAACACTTAACCTCGCTGCATACCGTAACTCGCCGGCCCATTCTACAAAAGGTACGAGATCAGCCTAGCAGCTCATGCTGCGTCAGCCTTTCTCTGCTTGTAAGCATACGGTTTCAGGTTCTCTTTCACTCCCCTCCCGGGGTTCTTTTCACCGTTCCCTCACGGTACTATTCGCTATCGGTCACTAGGTCGTATTTAGCCTTACGAGATGGTCCTCGCGTCTTCACACCGGGTTTGTGTCCTGTGCTACTCTGGATACCCCTGGGGAATTTGCAATTTCGGTTACGGGTCTATTACCCTGTTTCGAGCGGCTTTCCAGCCATCTTCACCTATCGCTCTTTCTCCCGTGATGAGGTCCTAAACCCCCAAGGCATTTCTGCCTTAGGTTTGGGCTCTTGCAGTTTCGCTCGCCACTACTCCCACAATCGTTTTTTTACTTTCTTTTCCTCCACTTACTAAGATGTTTCAGTTCGGTGGGTTCCCCTCATTACACTATTTGATTCGTGCAATGATAACACCGTGTTAATGGTGCTGTGTTGCCACATTCGGAAATCTGCGGGTCACAGGTTATGTGCACCTCACCGCAGCTTATCGCAGCTTATCACGTCCTTCATCGGCGCCTAGTGCCAAGGCATCCTCCATATGCTCTTTGTAGCTTAATCATATAAGATTGGATTCTTAGCATTTTCGCTTATTATCTAAGAAAAAGATAACATGTTCAAATTGAACTTAGCGTTAATTGAAAATATGCAAATAATCGTATTACTCTAATTAAATTAGCTTGTAACATCTGATATTTGATATCTTTACTGTTATGTAGTTGTCAAGGTTCTTGCTGACGAGTGTTCCAACACCTGCGGGTCAGCATGGTTATATTACCACAAACCAAAATACAATGTCAACAATTTTTTCAAAAAATTTTTATTTTTTTTAAATTTTTTTTTGTTTTTTTTCGAAACCCGCCACAACGCCGCCGCGTGTTTGCAAAATTGGCCTATTTAAGAGCAAAAATGCCATGTTTTTGCTCAAAATTTTTTGTCATAGATTTTTGTTTTTTTAAACTTTGGCAAGTTTTCACTGCCTGTTATAATCTTGTTGGATTTAGACAACGCAGAGCATTGATACACTGTCATTGCAAGCTTGCCGCATTGGGTTCGAGATAAACCAAGCTTTTGCTTGGCGTTTGTTTTATCACTTTCGCTTTATGGGTTGAATATATATCATATATAGTATTATTTTTTTCCTTTTACCTTATATATTGCCACAACCATGTTTTGAACATTTAGTAAACTGGCTTTTAGCATTGATATAATATCATCATATAATAACATATATCAATTTTTCAGCATCCAACAAAAAAAGCAAGAAGAGGTCTTCTTGCTTTAATGTTAATTACGCAAAAGCTTCAAAGCTTGCTTTCGCCGATCAAGGTGTTGAAGGCGGGGTTCCTCCTGATGATCCACTGCCACCGGTTGACCCAGACCCACCTCTTGGCGAGCCTGCTCTGCCTGAGGATCTCATAGATCCAAGGGCGCTGACAAGATCTGCAATCTGCTTATTTGTTTTGTCCATAGCATTTGTGAGACCTTCCATGGTTTCCCTTTGCTTTTGAACTTGAGCTTTTGTCGCGTCGGAGTCAAAATCCTCCTGTTGCTTTTTGGTTCTGAACTGTTTTGCGTCTGTGAGGTTGATGCCAAACACGTTTGTCGCCCTTTGCAACGAAAGTTTTGCGTCGTCAACAACTCCTGCGTCACCAAGCTGCTTCCAAACAGAAGATGCTCCAGTCAACTTGCCAGCAGTTTTGAGCGCGACTTGACCGAAATCCATAAAGGCGGTTCCAAAGGCTCTCAGTGCGCCACCTGAGCCAGAGTCTTTGATGTTACCATCGTCATCAAGCTTCCCACGCTGGATTTTCGACGTGTCACCTCCAAGAACTGCTGTTGCTAATTTAGCGCGCCTGTAGCGTTTGTCGAGTGTGTTTTGATTGAAGTTTTTAACATGTCCTTTAAAGTCTATTCGTGCCTGTTTTGCAACATTACCATCGCTGGAATTGAGACGCCCCAAAAGAGTTGTTCCTGTAGAAGGATCCTTCTTTTGAAGTTCCTTTCTCATATTCTTTCTGCCAGCTGAATCCAATCTTGCATAATCGCTAAACGCACTTCTGTGAGCATCGGTGACCGTTTCACCTTTTGCCATTCCAAACTCTTTTCTGATCTTTTTGTCTTGCCTCATTTGTTTGCGTTCATCTGCGGTTGTGCCTGTGGCTTTGTTCATGACCGCCGTGCCAATTTTCTTGCCCACGGCTCCAACAGCACTCGCAGCGGTTTTGATGCTTTTTGGTGCAATCATCATTCCGACGCCTGCCGCAGCTCCAGTGCCCACGAGGCCTTTGACCGCAGCATTTTTTACATCATCCTTGAGAGCCTGACCTGTTTCATTGGCATCACTTGAACCGATAAACTTTGAGGTCAGCGAAATAAACTTTTTGACGAGCGTTAGGCCTGCAAGACATATCACCATGTTGACAATATTATCGATGAAGGCGACATTAAAGAAAGATATCGTTTGGAACACAGGCAAGATCGAGAAGAATATGTTCATGCCGATGATAGCGCCAAACGCCATCAAGATGTCGCTGATATATTGCTTGCGCCAGCTGCCAAAAGCTGAACCGCCGTCAAGTGGCATAACTCCGACCATCGCTGGGAAGACAAGGAAGAGTGCGATAACCTGCAAAAGCCTTGCCATGAGCCCGAAAGTTATGTTGAAAAGCAGCACTGCCGCCAAAATTATGCCACCAAAGCCAAGCAGCCAGTTGAACGACCAAAGGTTGTAATAATACCACACTGCGCCAACATTGAACTTGGAAAAATTTCTGAAATTGATCAGCTGCGCGCCGACTGTCATGCTGTATCCATAAGTAAGCGACGGAATCAAAAGCCCAGACTCCTCGCCAGTAAGGGTCAAGCCTGATCTAGCTTCGCGCAAGCGCAGGTTGTTCATGAAAGCATAGTCGATCCTTTCAGCCAAGCCCTCGCGATCGCTGCTGTTGGAAACGTAAAAGACTCCGGCAGTGTCCCAATACTCATCATTTGGCGAGGTTTGCACCGAATAATCACCTGTTCGCACGCGGTTGCATGAATATGCCGCGATGTTGAACATCATGCCTGAAAAGGTTGAGGTTGAGGTGTAAGAGCCAAACGAAAAGTAGTCAAACCGCGAATAGGTCGTGTTGCCTTGCGAGTCGGTGCCAGACTCAAACATTTGGTTTGCGATGGAAACCTCGATCGGATTGCCTGAGGAATCGACGGAGCTCGTGGTATACATCGACTCTGTGGAGCCTGCCGAGCTGCTGGAGGTAATCCGGTCGAGCGTTTGAAGCAGAATTTGAGAGAGCATCACGCCGAGCAGCGAAACAATCGGCACAATTGCAACAAGTGCGAACGATTTTAACGAAGCTGCCACGATTTTGACAGGATGCGATTTGTTTGAATCGTAGTTATAATGTGATTTGATGATCGTGATGATAGTTGACAAAATGAGCAGAATCACACCAAAAATCAAGAAGGAATAAAATATCGTTGAAAGAACCGAATACGCAGGGTCGCTGTTGATGCCCAAAATGCCTTCCAAAAACTCATACAAGATGTCTCCGGATTGAGCCTCGCCGTTGACGTAGTAAACATCAAGCCCGGCAAGCTTTCGCATGAGATATTGCAAAAGGTCGAGCAGGCTGGCAACTGAGGCATAGAGAAAATACATCATCTGCGGAATGAATGCCAAAAAACCCAGCAAAACCGTCATGATATCATCGATGATGTTTAGCAGCAGTGCCCTCATTTTTCCTCCTTCTGTTTTAGATTATAACAAATTTCGATTTTTAACGCAACAAATTAGTCAAAATAATCTGTTGGATGTTTGGATATTTCCTTTGCAAGCTCTTCTATCTTTTTCAAAGCTTCTGATGCGCTGTAAAGGTCGACATCATAAGCTGGTCGCCTCGACTCCTCCTCGCTCTTTTTTGCCGCTTTTTTGACATCAGCTTTGGTTTGGAACACAGGGCCTTTGATGCCTTTGATGCTTTGTGCAAGCGAGTTGATTTGAGTTTTCAGATAATCCACGCTGTCGTTGCTTTTGTAAAGCTTGTCAAAGGCGCCTTGCAATCCTGTGATCGAGCCGAGCGCTTTGAATGCAGCTCCCGAAACATCGACCATCTGATTTTTGATGAGCGACCTTGTCGTAGGCTTCCTAACCCTCGGAGCGCCTTTCTTCTTTTCCTCTTCGGTTTGTTTGAGCACGCGCTCGGTTTCGCCGGTCTCTGGATTTTCCCAATCCTCATAGTCATCATCGCTGTGTGGATCAACAGGAATGCCGACTGCGCTTGCAACAACTTTCATTGCGTTTTTAACGATAAAGTTGTTTGAAACCTTTTTGGCAACTCCACCAACCTTTCGGCCTGCGTTTTTGGCCTTTTCAATGCCTCGTCCAACAGCCTGTCCAGCCTTGATGAGTTTGGTGCCAATTCTTGCCGAAACATTTCTTATCGAAGTGGCGAGCTTTGAATTTACAACTTTTGAATAAACCTTGGTGCCTTTGATCTTTTCGCCAACTTTCGCCCCTGCCTTTTGCAGATATGGAGAGGCTTTTGTCGCTATCATTTTGCCGAGCACAGCCGTCCCGACCGCTGCACCAGCGAGCCCTGCCGTCATGCCAACCGCCTTTTGGGTTGGAGCAGCAGCCTCTTTCTTAATGCCCTGACCGAGCTCGTCGATGTTTTGCGCACCAATGAAGTTAGAAAATATCGCAACAAACCGTTTTGCCATTGTGAGGCCTGCTATGATGATGATCATCCTGACGATGCCATCCAAAAAGTCGATGTTGAAGAAGGATATCGAAAAGAAAGCAGGCAGCAGCACGAACAAAATGTTTATCGCAAACACGCTCGAGTAGGCTGAAAGCAAATATGAAATAAACTGTTTTTGCCAACTTTTAAACGCGCTTTCATCATCGAAAGGCATAATTCCAACGATAGGTGGATACAAAAGGAAGAGCACCACCGAAAATAGTATGCGCGTAAAGAGACCGAATAATAAGGTTGTAAACAAGGTTATGCAGGCGATGACACCGATGAAAGCGAGCAAAAAGTTGAAAGCCCAAAGGTTGTAATAAGCCCACACCAAACCGACGTTATACTTTGAAAAGCCTTGCACATTTATCAGCCCTGCCGCGAATGCCGCACTTGGTCCAAAGGTCAAAGAGGAACCTATCGCAGCTGCCGCCTCGTCGCCTGCTATTGAAACTGTTCTAGCGCTCGACAACGTCAGGTTGTGTTGGAAGGCGAAATCTATTTGATCCGCAACTATCTCCCTAGCCTGCTCTGGGTCGTCGACGCTCGTGTAGAACACGCCCATGTTATCCCAGCCGGTGCCGTTTGGCGTGTAGGAGCCATATCGCACGCGGTTGGCTTGATTTGTGCAGATGTCGAACATAAAGCCTGAGAAGGTGAAGTTCGTGCACCACTCCCTCTCGTTGAAAAAGTCGTAAGAAGCATAATACCTGACTCCGCCGTCGCCGGTGCTGTAATTGAAAGTATTGACGGCATCCGGTTCAAACACCGTGCTGATCTCGGTCTCCGAATTGTTCGCTGTTATCGAATCCAGGGCCTTGAACAGTGCCTGCGACAGATACAATCCAAAGATTGTGCAAAGCGGCACGAGTGCCATTGTGAAGAGCGATTTGACTGCCTTTCGAATTATGTAAGACGGCGATGACTTTTGGCTGTCATAGTTGTAGTGTGCCTTGATCAAAGTCAAAATCGTCATGAGCACCAGCACGATCACGCCAAAAATTATCAGTGACCAGAAAACCGTGTTGAGCGCTGAATAGCGATTGTTGATCCCCAAAACCCCTTCGATAAACTCGACCGCGAGGTCGCCCGATCTTTCGGTGTTGTTGACATAATAACTGTCAAGCCCTGCGAGTTTTCGGAAGATGAACTGGCACATGTCGATGAGGCTTGCAAGCGATGTATAGAGGAAATACATGGCCTGAGGAATGATCGCAAAAAAACCTGCGATTATATCGCCGAGTTTCGTCCAAAAACTTGCTAACAGTGACATTGCGCTCGCCATATTTTTCCTCCTTTTAAAATTTTAGTGTTTGAGTCGTTTTAACGCCTCTTCCAGCGCCTGAGCTTGAGCGAGCATCTTTCGGCTAGCGTTGCCGTCAGATATCGTCGCGCGCTCTTGCGCCTCCGCCTTTTTGATGTCGTCGTCCTCTTTTGAAGTACGGAATTTTTTGTTTTGTGTTATCGTCGTGTTGCCCAAGGCCTGCGCAAATGTTCGAACGGCCATCTTGCCGTCATCCATGACGTCGGTTTCCTTTTTGAGAGCCTCCAAAAATCCGTCAAAACCGAGTGCACTTCCTGCTACTTTAAATACCTTCCCACCAATATCGACGATGCCTTTCGTTATAGGATACTGTTTAACTTCGTATTTCCCCATATCGCTTTGAAGATTTGAAATTTTATTAATTCTATCTTCATACTGCTTTTGTAAAGCCTCGATTTCATCTGCACTCGCATCTGCTTTGCTTGCCTCTTCATAGTGTTTATCCTTTTCTTTAATATGGTAATCATATTCTTTCGAAAAGCCTTTCACACTGTCTTCATATTCATTAATCCATTTTTCGTATTCTTTCATGCTTGCTTCGGCATCTTTTAAATATTTGCCTGAGTAAACATCATCAAATGCCTTATAATTTGCTTCATCTTGGTTCATCCCGCCAGCAACATATCTACTTGCAATTTCATCAATCACATCCTTTAATTCCTCTGCGGAAGGTGCTTTTAAAATAGTGTCTACCATTTTGCGTTCTTTTTCTAGTTTTTGTTTGTAAAGATCTCTCTGCTTCTTTGCTATTCTTATAGGTGTTAGTTGAAGATCTGCTATTTTATCCTCTTTTTCGGCTAACTCACGCTCACGTTGTGCTTTATCCCTATAGCTTTCTGCACTTGACCCCTTCCCTTTAATTTTTTCATTAAGTTTAGAGGCTTCTTCTTGTAGCGCTTTTATTTCATTCTCATTTTCTTTTTTTAAAGTTTCATACGTTTGTTTGGAAACTTTTGCTTTCCCTTTATTCACCATCTTTGCTTTAGCCACATTCACCATTTTTTTTCTTACGGCGTCGGCAACTTTTCGTGCAGCCATCATTGCGGCGTTTGCGGCTGGCACAAATTTGGCAGCAAACGAAGCCACCTTGACGGTTTTGCCTATCGCACTTTTCATAGGTTTGCTAAGTTCGCTTTTGATTGAGGCGCCTGTCGCCGAGGCATCCTCCGCCCCTATCAGAGATGAGATAAGCGAAATAAGTTTTTTGACGGAGACGATCAACGCGATGATCAGCATCGTGTTCAAAATATAGTTCAACACAACCTTTTCAGGTGCGAAGAAAGTTATCGCCTGAAAATATGGCAAAAGCAAAAACAGCAAGTTGAAGCCGACGATTGTGCTAAACGCCATCAAAACATTGCTGACAAAAGTTTTTCGCCACTGCTTGAACGCGTTGCCGTCATCAAGCGGAGTGATGCCGATGATAGGTCCATAGATCAAAAACAGCGCCACGCATTGCAAAATTCTGCCTGCAAGGCCGAGCACGATCGAGCCGAGAACTGATATGGCAAAAACTATCCCAACAAAGCCGAGCACAAAGTTGAAAGACCAAAGGTTGTAATAATACCAAACAAGGCCGACGTTATACTTTGAAAAGTTGTTAAAATTTATGGTTCCAAGATACCACACGCCGCTTTGCAAATATCTGAAAGAAGAAATGAGCACAGAGGACTCACTCAAAAGCACGCTGGCGGTTTGGCGGTTTATCGTTTGCAGGTTGTTTGCAAACGCAAAGTCGATCATGCTTGCAACTGCCTCGCGCTGATCGTTCGCGTTTGAAAGGTTTGAGTTGAACATCCCAAAATCCGACCAGGTTTCGCCAGCGCTTGATGCTGTGAAGCCGCCATATCGAACGCGGTTGCACTCATATGCTGCGGCTTCAAAAATCATGCCAGAAAAGGTTTGCTGCGAAGTTGGCGCATTGACGCCAAAAAAGTCGAAGGAATAATAGGTGGTTTGACCGCTTTGATCCTGACCTGCTGCAAAAAAGTTTGTGTAGCGCTGCTCGGATGAGGCATAAACCTGATCCATGCGCGCGTTTGAGCTCGACGAGGTGATGTCGTCCAGCGCTTGGAGGAGATAGTTTGAGAGCATGATGCCAAGCACAACGCAAACAGGAACGATGGCAAAATTTGCCAGAGCTTTGATCGCTTTGCCGATGATGGCTTTTGGATGCGATTTTTTTTCGTCATAGTTATAGTGCGCCTTGATCACCGAAATGATAGTCGCCAAAATCATGATGATGACCCCAAAGATAATCAGCGACCAAAACACTGTGGAGAGAGCCGAATAGCTTCCGCCGATCCCCAAAATGCCATTGATGAGCTGGCTCAAAACATCGCCCTCAACCGCGGTCGAGCTGATATAGTAGGTGTCGAGACCGGCAAATTTGCGCACCAAAAATTGACACAAATCAACAAGGCTCGCGATGCAGGTGTAAAAGAAATAAATAAATTGAGGGATGAGTGCAAACAACCCTGTGATAAAATCTGTTATATAAGACCACAACGAGCCAAGCAGAAAAATTTTCACCCACATCTCCCCATAGAATATATTATCGGAAGTTTTGTCTGCAAGCGCCGACAGGCATTTGCAAGCAAAACTGATGGTTATTCAAACTGTGATGCCGTTTATTAAACGGCTTTGCGACAGCAAATTGATTTGCGAGCATCGCGAGCAAAGCAACATCACTTAGTTTATACTATCTGAGGTCGAACCAAGCGCGAAGCATTTGAGTGAGACCGACGTTAATACAAACTTGTGATGCCGTTTATTAAACGGCTT
>CALVZD010000028.1 GCA_944372435.1 uncultured Clostridia bacterium
ATAGATATTCATGTAAGGTTCCAGTGGCCACTGGAACAAAAGTTAAAAATTTTTGTAAATTTTTAACTTGCGCGGCGTAGCCGCTAAAATCCAGCGTGTCTGCACTAGGGAGCGAAGCGGACGCATCGAGCGCGCAGTGCGAAGATTATTCCGCCATAGCCGCAAAACACGTTTTGAGCACAGCTCAAAACAAAGCTTTCAGCTTTAAAAGCCTTTGGCTTTGTGTTTTGCGCTGTTGCTTCGCCCATTTTTAATCAAATGTTGCAGACGCACCGCTTGTTAAAAATGTGCTTTCAATATGCCGCAAAACTATTAATGTTTTGATGTTTGCAAAGCTTACAACAAAATAAAATTATTTGGTGAAACTTTAACGATGTAATTTTAACATAAAACAAACTTAAATGCAACGAAAAAAGTAGGAAAAAGTTTAAAATATTATGTTTAGCAGAGCAAATAATTTTTAAAATTGAGATTTTTTTTTGTTAAATTCCATAAGTTTTTTACATTTGATTATCTTTGGATTATAGGATTATGTTTAGGTTTTGTTTCTCCATTTAATAATACTCGTGGTATGTTAGGATTTAAATTCTGTTCGTTAATATCATGTGCACATTTTTGTGCTAAAGTTTTATAAATATCATCCCTTTGTTGCGCTGAAGAAAAATTAGGTTTAAGTTTAGCGAGCATAACACTTATCGCAGAAGGTGTGATTTCAATATGTTGACCGTTATCAGCAATTAATTCTACCAAAGGCATATCATTTTCTATTTGCTCATCAGCAATATCGCAATTTAAAACAAAATTTGCGATGTTCTTAATGTTCTTCTTAAACATGTTTTCTATATCTGGGTGTTTTGAATGAACAAATATATCCTTTTCTGCCTGGTCAAGCTTTTCGGCATGCGCTTGAATGCAGGCCTTGCTTAAATTAACTATGGCCGTCTCATCAATTTGTGTTGGAGAATATAAGCTCCTGTTTTCTATTAGCGTTTTTGTAATATTTTTTCTCACAATTTTTGAGACTCTTTGTGATAATGAACCTTTTTCGCTTGATTTGTCTTCTGGACCATAGGCATACCAGCTTATTGACGTCGCTGATAGTGGGGTAGGCCCAAAGTCAGAAATAATCTCTGGATGATTTTTTTCAATATTATCTAAAATTTTTGCATATTGTTCTAATTGTTCGTCACTTGCGTAAATCAATAAGTTGTCTGTTCTATTATCTCCTCTTGCATATTTAAAATAAAACGAAACATTATTCTTTAAACATTCTTTAATAAGTTCATGAACAAATTTTGCTCTATTTTTAACCGAAGGATTGATATAAATACGATGCTTTCGTGTTTGAGAACCATCATAGGATGCGTGTTGTACATGATAAAAACCGGGATTTGATTCACATGGCGAATAAGGTTCAAATCCTTTTTTAAAAATCTCTGGATGTTTTTGCCAAAGCGCTTTATAAATTTCGAATTCATCATGCTCATTTGAGTTTTTAAGGCGATTCTTAGTTAATGCTTTATAGATTGCTGCGTAACCCAAGCTAGGATTTTTTGTAAATTCTCTAAATATATATTTTATGTTTGCTATATTATCAATTAAATCCACTGTAACTCCTCAAAATTGTAATTTTTTAGATTAATTTATAACATAATTATAAACATATTTTTATAATTTGTCAACATACCTGTTATATTAATCAACGGCTCTTTAAAATGATTTTGCGAATAATTTTTATCAAGCAACAGAAAAAATATTTTTTATTTTTGATTTACAGAATTATATGATAAAAATTAAAAGAGCCGATTTTTGATTTGTTGTTAAACATATGCTTGAAATTCTTAATTGTCAAATAAAACCTATAAAGGTTTTTACCATTATTTTTTTAAAATATATTTTAAAAAATTTGTATTTTTAGCTTTAACATAAATAAAAAACAACAATTCAACAAAAAAAGCGGAAAGATATCCGCTTATTTTCTTATAATTTCGTAATCATTTGCCGAATCTTTAATCAAGAAACCTTTTTTGAAGATTTCTTCACGTAAAGCATCGGCTTTTGCAAAGTCGCGTGCTTGTTTTGCCTCCCAGCGCTCTTTTGCGAGTTTTTGAATCTCGGTAGGGATGATCTCGCCAGTAAAATCAAAACCGAGCACCTCGTTAAATTTCATCAGCAGGTCATATATGCGTTTGTCGCGAGGCAGTTTGAGCACTGTCCAAATCACGCCGAGCGCTTTTGGCAGGTTGATGTCGTCGTTTATCGCTTCCAAAAACGCCTCTTCCACCTTTTGTGGCTTTATTTTTGTTGTTTCTCCTGCAACTTTGTGCTCTGCTACTATGGCCTTCATCGATTTCAACGCGTTTTTGGCTGCGAGCAGGCCGTCCCAAGTAAAGTTTTGCTGTTTTGCGTAGTGAGTTGTAAAAAAGAAATAACGATAGTCTTCTGGAGAAAAACCTTTCTTTTGTAAATCTGACAATTTATAAACATTGCCAAGCGATTTGCTCATTTTTTTGGAATCAATCAAAAGATGCTCGAGGTGCATCCAAAAATCGACAACCCTGTGCCCAGCATAGCAATCATCCTGAGCGATTTCGTTTTCGTGATGCACAGGTCTATGCTCAACGCCGCCAGTGTGGATGTCGATGTGATCGCCCAAAAACTTCATGCCGATGGTGCTGCATTCGATGTGCCAACCTGGATAACCTTTTCCCCAAGGGCTATCCCACTTCATTATGTGGTTTTTTGGAGCTTTGATCCAAAGCGCAAAGTCTGCAGGGTGGCGCTTTTCGTCATCGATTTCAATTCTCGCGCCGGCAAGCTTGTCGTCGAGGCCGGAACCGCCGAGCTTTCCATATTCCGGAAAGGTTGCGATATCAAAATAGATTCCCTTTGATGTCTCGTAGGCGTGGCCCTTTTCGAGCAGAGTTTTGACAAAAACGATGATTTCTGGGATCACGCTCGTTGCAGGGCAGATATGCTCAGGCAGATCGATGTTGAGTTTTTCCATCTCACCCATGAAGATGTCTGTGTAATATTTTGCAATCTCTTCCGGCGATTTTTTTTCACGCTCGCTTGCCACGATCATCTTGTCTTCGCCCTCGTCCTCGTCGCTTGTCAGGTGGCCGACATCAGTTATGTTCATCACGCCATCGATTTTCAGGCCATTATATTTCAAAACTCTGCGCAAAGCATCCATGAACAGATAGGCGCGCATATTTCCGATATGAGGATAGCTGTAAACCGTAGGCCCACAGGAATACATTCTCACAATGCCGTCTTTAAGGAGCAGCGGCTCTTTTGTTCTTGTGAGAGAGTTGTAAAGTTTTATCATATTCAAATCCTTTTGTTAAGATAGTTAATTAATATGTCAAGCGAGCGCTCGGTGTCAATATCGGTTGCGCCCAGCAATTCGTCCACCTTTTGATAGAAGGCGTCAAGTTCGTTTTCACCTTTTTCGGTTAGCTTTAAAATTCGACACCTGCGATCGATCTCTGCGTGCTCGATGCAAAGCAGCCCTTGCTTTTCAAGTTCGGCTGTGAGCAGGGCGAAGTTGGATTTTTTTATACCAAGTTTTTCTATGATCATGCTGACCGACAAGTTTGAGTAGAGCTTTGCAAAAGCGAGGACCTTAAATTTCAGCAAGCCGCCGTCAGTATTTTTTTTGAGAAGGTTTTCGCACAACGCTTCTATTTCCAAAATTTTTTGTGCTATTTTCATAACTAATATTTATTATAATCATTTTTTCAAATATCGCAAGTGTTTTTGCTTGTTTTTCTTGGATTTGAGTGTTAAAATTTATATATGCAAATTGAAGGCGTGCTGGAAGAGGTGATATTCCGAAATGATGAAAATGGCTACACTGTGGCCGTGCTTTCTCACAACAAAACGCCTGTGACGATTGTTGGAAGGATGATCGCGGCAAATGTTGGCGAAAACTTGACCCTTGAAGGCGAGTTTGTTCACAACAAAAAATTCGGATATCAATTTGCTTTTTCAAGTTATGAGATCTCTCTGCCTCAAACGCTTGCTGGAATAGAAAAATATCTCGCCTCAGGGCTCATCAAGGGCGTGGGGCCGGTTACGGCAAAAAATATAGTAAAAACCTTCAAAGCTGACACCTTTTCGGTGATTGAAATGGCGCCGGAGCGGCTTGCAGAGGTCAAAGGCATCAGCAAAAGCAAGGCATATGAGATTTCGGCAAAGTTTTCAGAATTGCGCTCCATACAAAACGCGATCATGTTTTTGCAGAGCTATGATATCACGGTCAACATGGCGCTCAAAATTTTCGATGTCTACGGCGCAAAAACGGTAGAAATCGTCAAACGCAACCCATATCGATTGGTGGAGGATGTTGAGGGTATAGGATTTTTGACTGCGGATCGCATAGCAAAAAACATCGGCATACCGTCAAACAGCGCTTTTCGTGCGCGCGCCGGTCTTGTGCACTGCTTGACAAATTCCACCGAAAAAAATGGCAACACCTTCACGCCTAAGGCGATGCTCATTTCAAACGCGGCGGAGCTTTTGGGGTTTGACGAGGCGGATGATGACCTTTTTAGTTCGGTCATCGACGAACTTGTCGCAGACAAAACCTGTATGGATTTTTGGTATGAAAAAACCGAAGTGATCATGCTGACAAAGTACTATCGCTATGAATACTCGATCGCGCAAAAACTCTGCTTGCTTTCTAGCGGTGTCAACGTCACAAAAACTGACATTTCGTCAGAGATCGAGGCGTTTGAAGAGCGCAACAAGGTCATATTTCACGCCGACCAAAAGCGTGCGATTGAATGTGCGGTGAACAACGGAGTGTCGGTGATAACTGGCGGCCCTGGCACTGGAAAGACGACGATCGTCAAGTGCATCATCGACATTTTGGCTAGCAGAAATGAAAGCGTGCTGCTGCTTGCGCCAACCGGCCGCGCGGCAAAAAGGTTGTCTGACAGCACCGGACAAGATGCAAAAACAATACACCGAGCGCTCGAAGTCAATGGCGACATCGACAGGATGAGCAGGTTTGTCCACAACGAAAACAATCCGTTTGAGATCAAAAACTTTATCGTCGATGAGGTCAGCATGGTGGATGTCATGCTGATGAGCTCGCTTTTGAAAGCGCTTCCTCGTGATGCGCGCCTAGTGCTTGTTGGCGACAAAGACCAGCTGCCGAGCGTCGGCGCTGGCAATGTGCTTGGCGATATACTGAAAAGCGAGATATTTCCGGTTACGATGCTGACAAAAATTTACCGCCAAACCGACGACAGTTTGATCATTTCAAACGCGCAGATGATAAACAGCGGTGTCATGCCGGTGATCGACAACTCCTCGCGCGACTTTTTCTTCGAGCAAAAAAGCGAGCTTTCTGACATACACTCCTCGATCGTTGAAATGGTGACAAAGCGCATACCGTCGTTTTTAAATATAGACCCCTCGCAAATTCAGGTGCTCGCGCCGTTGAAGGCGGGTGTGTGCGGAGTTGACAACTTAAACCGCACTTTGCAGGAAATTTTAAATCCACCTGCGCCTTACAAAACCGAACTGACGATAGGGGCGACGATCTTCCGGCAGGGTGACAAGGTGATGCAGATGTCAAATGACTACAACCTGACATGGCGGAGGCGCAACGGCTTTGTTGTGGAAGAGGGAGAGGGTGTGTTCAACGGCGACATTGGGCAGATCGAGCAGATCGATTATCAAACCGGCGAAACGACGGTCAGGTTTGAGGATGGCAGATTTTGCACCTATGCGCGAACGGATGTCGGAGAGCTTTCGCTCGCCTATGCGATAACCATTCACAAATCTCAGGGCTCAGAGTTCGATGTCGTGGTCATACCAATCATCGCTGGCACCAGCATGATTTTGACAAGAAATCTTATTTATACGGCAGTAACGCGTGCTAAAAAGATGGTTGTTCTCGTCGGCGAAAAAAAGAATTTGCGTAGAATGGTCGCAAATTCATACACCGTCAAGCGTTTCACACTGCTCAAAAAACTACTCATCGATCAACAAGAAAAAATCAAAGAGCTTTTTGATAATTAACAAAAAATTTGTCAAAAGTGGCAAAAAAAATTAAAAAATAACGAAAAAATATTGGTTTTTTGTTCTTTAAAACAAAAACGCGTACATTTTTGTATGCGTTTTTTTGAAAATAATTTTTTTTAAAAATCAAAATTGTTAAATTTATATAACCATCAGTTTTTCTTGCAAAAGCCTAACGGCACTTGCGGACAAAACTTCCAGCAATTTAAAAAAAAGTTATTTTGCGTCGTCGTCTGATTTTTCTTCGCTAGCGTTTTGTTTTTTGAGTTCAGCCAAAATTTGAGAAAGTAGCTCTTCACTCGTAGGTTTTGGCGGAACTGGTGCCGGCTTGTTGCGCTCGCGAAGTTCTTTGGTTGCGGCGAGCAGCTCTTTGCGGTTTTTCAAGTTCACGCCTTGCTCTTTAAGCTGCTTGCGTTCAGCTCTGGTTGGCAAAGCTTTGAAGGTTTTGCTTGTGAAACCTTTTGCCGCCATAACCGCTTTCATAATCAAAAACAGGATGAGCGCGATCAGCAAAAAGTCGATCACCGCTTGCAGGAACACGCCATATTGGATTGCCGTTCCGTTGATGTAAAACGCGAGTCCTTCAACGGTTTCTGCACCAAAAATCGAGCAGATCAGCGGCATCAAAATGCTGTTGACAAGTGCGGTCACGATTGCGCTGAACGCCGAGCCGATGATGATACCGATGGCCATGTCGAGCACATTCCCGCGCGAGATAAATGCCTTAAAATCTTTAAAAAATTTCTTCATATTTTTCCTCCGCGTAAATTTTAGCAAACAAAACAAAAAAAGCAAACAAAATTTGCTCTTTTATCGACAAAAATACACTTTTTAAATTAAATTTGTTTTTTTGAGCGCGCAGGCGTCAAAACGCCGTGAGGCGACTTTAAAATTTGCTGCCTGTTTTCTTTTAACAGTTTGTTGTAGAGGATGATGTGTCGCTCTGCGAGCAGCGAAACAAAATGCGTCAAACTTGGCTTTTCGTAAGGCGAAAGATATTCAAAGCCGATGAGTTTGTTGATGTTTTTCAGGGTGTTTTTAAAATACGCCGCATCCAAGCTGTGACGCATAGAGCGCTCAACAGTTTCGCATTTTGCCGAAAACATTTCGGCGATTTTTGGTATGATTTGCGCTTTGATCGATTTTAACGCTTTGGGATGCTTGACGGCGAAAAATATGCTTTCGCAGAGATACAAAAAACCCTTTTGCGAGGTTGGCACACCAAGAAAATCCAGGTCGGAAGAAATCTGTTTTTTGATTTTAAGTTCTATTATCATGTCGCTCATGTCTTTGCTCCTAAAATATGCTTGCATCTATTTTAACTCGCCAAAAATTTTTCTCAAAACACATTTATTAGCACTTTTTGTCGAATTTTTTGAAACGCTTGCGAAAAATATCTTTTGCTGCTATTATAATAATATGAAAATAAGATCTGCAAGATATCTGACAAGTGTGGTTGAAAAAGACAAACTTTTGAGCGACGGAGTTTGTGAGTTTGCGTTTGTTGGAAGAAGCAATGTTGGAAAATCGAGCTTGATCAACAATCTTTGCGGAGTGAAGGGGCTTGCAAAAACCTCGTCCTCGCCGGGAGCGACAAAGATGATCAACTATTTTGACATAAACTCTGGCGAGGCTCGTTTCGTCGATCTGCCAGGCTATGGCTTTCACAAGGCTGGCAAAAAAAATCAAAAGCTGTGGGCAGGATTAATTGAGGACTATCTGACCAGCTCGAAAAATTTGAAGCTCGTGCTCTTTCTTTTGGATATCCGCCACAAACCGACCGAGCTTGACCATATCATGCTGCAATTTTTGATCGAAACGAAAAGGAATTTTATTATCGTTGCAACCAAGGCTGACAAGCTTTCAAAGGGCGCGCAGCACAATGCCGTGGAAAGCCTTGCAAAAGCTTTTGGCATAAGCAAACAGATAATTTTCACGCACAGCAGCTTAAACTCGCAAGGGAAAGCTGAAATTTTGGAATATTTGGGCTAAAAGTTTAAAATATCGTCATACTTAAAGTATATGGACGAATCGGCTGGCGGCTGGAAAAAGTTTTTCAGGATTGCGATTGTGCTTTTGGCGATCGCCGGTTTTTTGGCGCTTGTCTATTTTGTTTTGGTGTGGACGGGTCTTTGGGAAAAGTTTAATTCTGTCGACAAGCTGCGCACCTTTATCCTTGACCTCGGTTTTTGGGGGAGAATAACTTTTGTTTTTTTGCAATTTTTGCAGGTGACCTTTGTGCCGATTCCTTCGACGATTTTGACGATCGCAGGCTCGATCATATATGGCCCTTTGCAAGGTGGGCTGCTGAGCTTGTCTGGCATACTTCTTGGCAGCGTGCTTGCGTTTTTGCTTGGCAGGGTTTTCGGCAGACGGCTTGTCACCTTTATGGTCGGCAAGCAAACTTGTGAAAAGTGGGTGAGGTTTTTGTCCAAGGCAAGATACACCTTCTTTTTCATGATGCTGCTTCCGATGTTTCCAGATGATGTGTTGTGTCTGGTGGCAGGCGTCACCAGCATGAGTTGGGCGTTTTTTGTGATAACAAATCTTTTGACGAGGCCAATAGGCATTTTTTTGACAAGCTATCTTGGCAGCGGCCAGATCATCCCATATCACGGCTGGGGGCTCGCTGTGTGGGCGATCATTTTGGTGGCGGTTGGAATTTTGATGTGGCTCGTCACAAAATACGACGACCGAATTGAAAAGGCGCTGATGAGGCTTTTTCGAAAAAAATAAACAAAAAATGCAAAAAAATCGCTTTTTTTCGCATTTTTTTGGTAAAAATCAAAATTTTTTAAAATTTATTTTTAAACAGCAAAAAAATTTTTATTTTTGTATTAGGAAAATGAGAATAAAAAAATATTTTAAAAGGTCCAAAATTATTTGACTAAAATTCGCGAATTTTGTTACAATAAAACTGTAAAACTTTCAGAGGTCATTTGGCGAGCAAAGGCGAGAGCTTTGCGCTGAC
>CALVZD010000029.1 GCA_944372435.1 uncultured Clostridia bacterium
AAAAAACTGTGTTATTATGAGCCTAACGAGGCGCTGATAACCAAAAAAATGGTCGACGAGCTTGTCACAAAGGATATCGAGTATTCGGTGTTTGAGCTCACCGAAGCATTGTCCAAAAAAGACGGCGACAAAGCGCTCAAACTTTTAAAGCTTATGGAAAAGGATGCCGGCGTTTTTTCACTGATATCAAATCACTTTCGCAGGCTTTTCTATTCCTCTATATCCGATCTGACAAATGGAGAGCTGGCGAAACTGCTCGGCGTCAAAGAGTTTGCAATAGTCAAGGCTAGGCAGCTTGCCAGGGGCTTTTCCAAAGCGCAACTCAAAAAGATCAACTCGATGCTCGAAGAGTTTGACTATCTTGTCAAGAGCGGCAAGATGCTCATATCAAACGCATTACATCTGCTGGTGTTTAACATAATATACGTGTGAGGGGAATATGTTTGGACGAAAACCGAAAATTGGTCTAGTTTTTGGTGGCGGAGGCGCCAGAGGCTTTTCGCATATCGGAGTGCTAAAAGCGCTTGAAGAGTTCAATTTAAAGTTTGATTACATCGCAGGAACCAGCGCTGGCTCTATCATGGGCGCGCTTGTTGCTGCGGGCAAAAACTGGAAGGAAATTTACGAAGAGGCAAAAAAGCTCAAAACCAAAGATATCCGCACGAGCAAAATTCCACTTGTTCCGTCAAAGACAGATGGCATTCAAACGCTTGTAAGGTCTATTCTCGGAGATATCAACATCGAGGATCTTCCAACGCCTTTTTCAGCGGTTGCAGTCAACATAAAAACCACCAAAGAGGTGTGCCTGTCGCATGGCAACTTGGCAAAAGCGATTGCTGGGTCATGCTGCGTGCCGGGCGTGTTTGTGCCAGTGGAGTTTGGGGATATGCTGCTTTGCGACGGCGGGCTGCAAAACACGATCCCTGCCGACATCCCAAGATATTTTGGCTGCGACTATGTGGTGGCGGTCGATTGCCACAAAGAGCGCACGTATGGCACCGACTCTCAAAAACTCTTTGATGTGCTCAGCTGCTCGATCAGGATACTCATGAAAAGCAATGCAGTCAAAGGCTATGTCAACGCCGATGTCGTGATTGCGCCAGAAACCAAGCGTTTTAAGGCGACCAAAACCGAAGGAGTGGATGAGATGGTGGAAGAGGGCTATCGCGCTGCCATCGACGCTATGCCAGAGATTATGAAGCTCTTTAAAAAAGGCAAGCCTTTCCGACAAAAAAAGTTTTCAGATCCAAGTGAGATTGATTTCGTATGACAAAGTTCAGTTTTCGTTATTACTCCAAAACTTCATTAGCTGTCAGGCTTTCGATCAGCGCACTGCTGGTGATTTTGCTTGTGCTGCTTTTTGTGTTTGAGCGGCCGATCTCCAAAGCGCTTTACAAGTGGGAGGATCGTGAAATAGCCTCCACATCGCAAGTCAGCTTTATCGATGTCGGTCAGGGCGACGCAACACTGCTAGAGCTTGCCGACGGCAAAAATATGCTTATCGATTGCGGGCCGAAAAGCGCTGGCGACGAGCTTGTCAGCTATTTGAAAGAGAGGCAGATTCAAACGATCGACTATTTTCTTATCACGCACGCTGATGCCGATCATGTGGGCGGAGGAGTGCACATTTTTCAAAATTTCGATGTGCTCGAATTTTATCGCCCGATGACTTACTCAGCTTCGGAAGAGCAGCTTTTGGACTATCCTGTGCATGACACGCAGATATATGACGAGGTCATTCAAGCGGCTCAGCAAGAGCAAGCTGAGATCTTTTTCACTTCCGATGCGCTCTCGTGGGGCAGCGAAGGCGGCGCATATTATATCCGCGTGCTCTATCCTGATCAGCCTTATTCCAACAACAACGACAGTTCTGCCGTGATAAAAGCGCAGATCGAGGGCTTTTCGTTTATGCTTACAGGCGACGCCGACACCGATGTCGAAGCAAGCCTCATACAAAAATATGGCTCGCAGCTGCACAGTGAGGTTTTAAAAGTTGCCCATCACGGCTCCGCCACTTCAACGAGCGAAGATTTTCTTGCTGCCGTCAGCCCAAACTACGCGATCATAAGCGTGGGCGAAAACAGCTATGGCCATCCGACTGAGGAGGTGCTTTCAAGGCTAGCAGTGGCAGGCGCAACCGTTTTGACGACTATGGACGAGGGCAGCATCATCACGCTCATCGGCGAGGGCAGAATGCAGATCCTCGGAGTCGACGGCAAACATATCGATCTTGCCATGATAACCGTCATCGTCGCAGTCATAATTTTGGCACTTTTCGGCATCCCAGATTTTTGGAAAAAGAAAGTTAAGCTCAAGAAGTAAAAAAAAATAGCATAAATTCATTTGGTTAAAAACCAAAGTGTGCTAAAATAGGGGTATGGAAAAACTCGGATCAAGCATTTTAGTGTTGTGTCTTAATGAAAGGGTGGGATCAAACCTTTCAAAGGGTTTGGCCGACAATCTTGGTTTGCATTTTGCAAGTGCCAAAGATATAGTGGCCTACGAACTTTTTGACGCAAACGAAATGCTTGAAAAATGCGGCAAAGCCTATTTTAAAAAACGCGAAAAATCTTCGCTGAAAGGTTTGGCAGGATATGACGACACGATAATATTTTTAAACTACGACCTGTTCGTCAACAACCAAACGATTTTCAAAACCCTGCATCCAAAACTCTATTTCAAACTTCCAAAACGCAAACTCGACAAAAAAACCGATCCAATCAGCCTGATTGCGTTTGAGGAGCGAGACAAGCTTTTGCAAGAAAAAGCAGACCTTGTCATAGAGGTTTCAGGCGACGGCAAAAGTGCAATAAACAAAATATTAAAGGAGCTTAAAACAAAACTATGAAAAAAATCATCCAAAAAGCGATAGACCACTTAAAAGTGCTGACCGCTGAAACTGTTTCAAACGCTGGCTCAGGGCACACTGGCACCGCTCTTGGCGCATCCTCGATTTTGTTTGCGCTTTTCAAAGATCACTATTGTTTCGATGTTTCCGACACCGACTTTTTAAATCGCGACAGGTTTGTTCTCTCAGCAGGGCATGCCAGCGCGCTCTATTACAGCCTGCTTTCGATGTTTGGCTTTGATGTTTCTTTGCAAGATTTGCAATCTTTTCGAAAATTTGGCTCTTCAACGCCAGGGCATCCAGAATTTGGCAGCATTGGCGCAGTTGAAACGAGCACAGGCCCACTCGGACAGGGCGTTGCAAACGCGGTCGGCATGGCAATCGCCGAGGCCTTTTTGGAGGAGCGCTTCAACGCGATCGGCTTTCCGATCATAAACAACTACACCTATTGTTTTGCAGGTGATGGAGACTTGATGGAGGGCGTGGCGCTTGAAGCTTGCGCTTTGGCTGGAACTTACAACCTCAAACGCTTCATTCTGCTCTATGACAGCAACGACGTGACGATCGACGGCAGAAGAGAACTTTCCTCGCGCGAGGATGTCGCAAAAAAATTCAAGGCTATGGGCTTTAGAGTGATTTTTGTCAAACGCGGCAATGACTACGCCGCTTGCACGCGTGCGATCGCTCGCGCAAAAAAATCCAACAAGCCTTGCATAATAATTTTCAAAACGACGATAGGCATCGGCACCGAGCAGCAGGGCACAAGCGCAATGCACTCGCATCCGCTCTCAGCTGACGAGCTTAAAGCCTTTAAAGCAAAACTTGGCATAAAGGAAAGCTTCTTCATCCCAAGTGATGTTCGCGACTATTGTCTTCAATCGACAATAGCAGGCAAGCTTGCCCATGAAAAATGGAATCAAGACTTTGCGGTGTATGGCACCACACATCCTGAGCTTTACAAAAGGCTTTTGAGTTTTTTTGACAGCAAAAAAGTCGATTTTGAAAAGCTTGCTTCAAACGAAAAATATGCCGAGATGTCGATGCGCGACATCAATAGCAGCATGCTCAACGAACTTGCAGAAAAATTTCCACAAATCATAGGTGGAGCGGCGGATGTTGCCGCTTCCACCAAAGCGATTTTGACAAATGGTGGAGATTTTGTTGCAGGCAACAAGCGTGGTCGAAACTTGCATTTTGGTGTGCGCGAACACGCGATGGCAGCGATCAACAACGGCATCGCGCTTTACGAGGATTTTTTGCCGTTTGACGCGACCTTCCTTTCATTTTCAAACTATATGATTCCGGCGCTTAGGATGCGCGCTATGATGCAGCTTCCAGTTTTGGACATCTTCACGCACGACTCTGTGCTCGTGGGCGAGGACGGGCCAACTCATCAGCCTATCGAGCAGCTGGGGCAGCTGCGCAGCATCATAGGCTTGAATGTTTTCAGGCCTTGTGACGCAAACGAACTTGCCGCAGCCTACAAACACTATCTCACCGAGCGTCAGCCTGTCACGCTGGTGCTTGCAAAACAACACGTTCAGCCAACAGGTCTGTCGTCAACAAAGGGCGCCGGCATGGGCGGATATATTTTGAAAGCTTCAAACAAGGCAAGCGTCGTGCTTTACAGCTCGGGCAGCGAGGTTCCTCTTGCGCTGTCAGTTGCCAGTGAGCTTGAAAAGATGAACATATCAGCAAGTGTTGTCAGCATGCCTTGCATGTCAATATTCGACGCACAATCAGAGTCCTACAAAGCCAAAGTTTTGCAAAAGGAATCCAAACTAAAAGTTGTCATCGAGGCTTCAAACGACCCAAGCTGGCACAAATATCTTTCAGAAAACGACCTTAAAATTGAGGTAGAAAAATATATGCACAGCGCTGACGGCGAAACAATTTATGCCAAAGCTGGCTTCTCGACCAAGCATATATTAAAGCAGATTCTCAAAAAACTCAAAACCGACAAAAAATGATTTCAATCAACAAATTTCTCGTGCAGGCATATTTCACTAAGATATTAGAATATATTTTGACAGAAAGAGGTGAAATATGTTTTCGAAAAAAAGTCTAGTTTTAACAAGTGTTTCCGACGGCGCCGAAAAGGCGGTGCTAACCTTGGAAAATGACGGTGAGATGATCTCCGGCAGACTTAGGCTTTACAACTTTTCACGAGAGCCAGACGGCATTCTCAGTCTCGGCTTTTTGGATGAAAATCGCGTCAAAAAGTGCGGTCTTGCAAGGGCAGGAAATATGCTCTTCACATTCAAGACGGATTCAAAACTTGCAGACGTGTTCTCATGTGCAGTCGTAAATTTTCAGGGCGCGGTTGCAAAACCCTTGCTTTTTGGGGCGAGCGAGGGTAGCGGCAATCTTGAAGATATGCTGCTGAGGCTCGAAGGCGACTTGCTCGACGAAAAACCAAGCCTCGAAAAAACCAAAAATGCGCTCGATGATGCTGGGATAGACTATGACGAACAGGTCAAAGCCGAAATCGAAAGCGCGCTCGACCAAGAGTTTGAAAACGACAGGTGCAAGCACTGCAAATACAAAAATTCCTTCTTTGCTGCTGAAAGTGAAGAGCAGCCAGAGCAAAAGTCATCGTTTATCGGTGATATACAGGGCCAGATCGATGACCTTTTCGAAAACAATCCAAAAGAGAGCTTTTTAGAGGAGATGATTCCAAACTCAAAGTGGGTGAGGGTGGAGTTTGACGGCGATGGAGACTATTACATCCTAGGTCTTGTTTACGAAAATGAAAAGATAAAATATGTCTGCTATGGCGTGCCGGGAATTTATCAAAAAACGCCGCCAAAACAGCTTTCTGGCTATCCAGTCTGGTTTCCACTTGACAGCGAAAAACGCGAAAGCTTTGGCTACTGGCTGACCTATCAAGACGCCGAAAGCGGAGAGAGCATAAAAGCGATAGTGGATTAAAAGGAGAACAAATGAAAATATTTGCAATCGTTGGGCTTTCAATAATAGGGTTGCTGCTGCTTGCGATGCTGCTTTATCTCATCATCGGCAGAGTCTGCTTTAAAATTGCGCTCGCGCGAAAAAGCACCGCCAGCCGAATCGTCAACAAAGAGATGAACAAGATCATCGATCAATACAAAATCGACTTTTGCTGGTGGGATAAATTTAAGTTTGAAGATTTTTCGATAAAGTCGCGAGATGGGCTCAAACTCGTTGCGCACTTTTTGCCAAACAAGTCAGAAAAACTCGCGATAATCGTGCACGGCTATGGCGCGGACTATAAAGAAATGCAGCAGTATGCAAAATATTTTGTTGAAAAAAATTACAACATCTTGGCGGTCGAAAACCGCACTCATGGTCAAAGTGAGGGAAAGATGATCGGCATGGGTTGGCTGGACAGGCTGGACCTCGTGGATTGGATAAACTTTATGGTCGAAAAAAATCCAAACTTTCGAATCGTGCTTTTTGGGCTTTCAATGGGCGCCAGCACCGTTTGCATGGCGAGTGGCGAAAAGCTTCCCAAAAACGTCAAGGCGATAATTTCAGACTGCGCCTACGACAATGTCTATGATGTGTGGAAGCATGTTTACAAAACCAAAACCCACCTGCCAGTTTGGCCGATTTTCAATATCTTTGATTTGTATTTAAAAAACGCTTACAATTTTGATATGAAACAAGCCGATGCAAAACCAATGGTCAAAAAATGCAAGGTGCCAATTTTGTTTATTCACGGCGGTGCGGACGACTTTGTGCCAACGCCGATGGTCTACAAGCTCTATGACGCCGCCGACGAAAAGCTCAGGCAGATATATGTTGTTGAAGGCGCTGGCCACGCGCTGAGCTATCCTGTTGCAGGCGTGCAATATGAAAAGGTTTTGAATGACTTTTTAGCCAAAGCTTTAAAATGAAACTGCCGCTTGAAAAGACGATATGTTTTCAAATCAGGCGCCGCGGCGAAAGCAAATTTTGCCCGCAGGCAAAATTTCAAAAAGCCTCCCGCTTGGGAGGCTTTTTTAGCGCGCCTCGCGCGCGCTTTCGCCGCGGTTAAAAAGTGGATGTGGTTAAAAGTTGATTAAGAAAATTGTTAAAGGAAGATGTCAAATAAAGCGGTTTGAAAAATCGACTTAAAAAATATTTAAAATCTGCTAAAATTCAAACTTGCTGCAATAAACCCGACCTAAAAACACGCATTTTGCATTAAAATCGTCAATTTTTCTCGTTTGAGAGGCAATTTTAAGGTTTTTTTTATAAAAAACACGCAAACAACATTTTTGTGAAAAAGGCGTGAATTTATTTGACTAAAAATGCTGAATTTT
>CALVZD010000030.1 GCA_944372435.1 uncultured Clostridia bacterium
CCTTTGTGATCGTCGTGCCACTTTTATCCCCCGCCTCAGTGATGACAAGCGCGTCGCTGATGGCGGCGACTATCCTGTTGCGTTGCGGAAAGAGAAACTTGAGCGATTTGACATCTGGGCGATGTTCGGTGAGCACCAGCCCCTTTTCGGCGATCTCGCAAAACAGCGAGAAGTGCTCCTGCGGATAGATGTTGTTAAAGCCTCCTGCCAGCACTGCCACCGTTTTTCCGTTTTCTTCCAGCGCCTTTCTGTGTGCGATGCCATCAACGCCATAGGCAAGCCCGCTGACGATCACAACGCCCGCCGAAGCGAGCTTTTTTGCAAAGCGCTCGGTGATCGTGATGCCATAGGCACTTGGCATACGCGTGCCGACGATCGCAACGCATTTTTGCTTTAAAAGCGAAAGGTCGCCTTTGTAAAAGATGTATTCAGGTCGGTCATCGATTTGCAAAAGCTTTTCAGGAAAGTTGTCATCAGCGCTTGTTATCAAATTTATTCCGAGCGAGGCGAGCTTGTTAAGATATTTTGTCAAAAATTCTGGATTTGCCTTTTTTGCAAGCGAAGCAAACTCATCGCCGAGCGTGCGTTCAAGCTCGTCGGAAGCGATAAACTTTTCGAAAGAATAGTCGCCATTCAAAGCGTCCAAAATCTTTGTGATTTTTGAGTGAGAAAGCTCAAATGCAGATAAAAACTTCAAAAAATCAGTTTTTTTCATCTTTTTCCTTTAATTTTAGAGATATTTTCGGTCAAGCGAGCGATATGCCACCGCTTCGGCTATGTGCTGAGGCAGAATGTCAGGCTCGCCTTCAAGGTCTGCGATCGTGCGAGCGACCCGCAAAATTCGATCGTGCGCGCGAGCTGTGAGTTTGAGTTTTGCAAAGGCCGTTTGCAAAAGATCCTCGCACTCTTTGCTGAGAGTGCAGAACTTTTTGGTTGCAGGCACGCTCATCTTTGCATTTGAAAAATATTTGGCGCCCTTAAACCTTTCAAGTTGTGTCTGCCTTGCCCTGTCAACTCGCTTTTTGATCTCTGCCGAAGTCTCCTCATTCGTCTCTTGGCGAAGGTCGCTGTAAGTGACGTTGTCCACTTCAACATGAATATCGATCCTATCCAAAATTGGTCCTGATATGCGAGAGAGATATTTATGTATCGCCGCAGGAGCGCATTTGCATTCGCGATCCTTGGAGCCATAGTTGCCGCAAGGGCATGGATTCATGCTGGCAATCAGCGTGAAGTTTGCTGGATACGTCACAGTGAGCGCATTTCTGGCAACCGTGATCTTGCCGTCTTCAAGCGGCTGGCGCAAAATTTCAAGGCAGTTGCGCGGATATTCTGGCATCTCATCGAGATACAGCACTCCGTTGTGCGCAAGCGAGATCTCACCAGGCTTTGCGTGCAAACCGCCACCTGTCAAACTGATTGGAGTTGCGGTGTGATGCGGCGTGCGAAATGGCCGTGAGGAGACGATCCCCTTTTCGCTGTCAAGCTCGCCGGCAACTGAGTGGATCTTCGTCACTTCAAGGGCCTCTTCAAAGGTCATGTCAGGCAGGATTGACGGAAAGCACTTGGCAAGCATGCTCTTTCCACTGCCAGGAGGGCCGATCATGAGCACATTGTGCCCGCCTGCTGCTGCTATTTCAAGCGCGCGTTTTGCCCTTTGCTGACCTTTGACATACTTAAAATCCAGCACCTTTTTGCCGTCCGGCGTTTCGCTGACAAACTTTTGAACGGCAACTGGCGGCAAATTCAGCTGGCCGCTGACAAACATAACAGCCTCTTCAAGCGACGCCACAGGGTAGCACTCAGCATTTGCGATATAGCTTGCCTCTTTGGCGTTTGCAGCTGGGATGATGAACTTTTTGTAGCCCTGCTTTTGAGCAGAAATAAGAATCGGAAGCAGGCCTTTGATCGGATTGACTTTGCCTGTGAGCGAAAGCTCGCCGATTATCACATACTCGCGCGCAGCTTTTGGCGTGAAGCCCTTGATTTCGTTGCGAGGATCCGCGGTCATAACGCCTATCGCTATCGCAAGGTCATAAAGTGGGCCCATTTTTTTGACATCTGCTGGCGCAAGGTTCACTGTGATCTTTTGGATTGGATAGTTAAAAGCGGAGTTTTTGATCGCTGCACGAACGCGCTCCTTTGACTCCTTGATCGCAGTGTCGCCAAGCCCAACCACTTCAAAATGTGGCAGACCATTTGAGATGTCCACTTCAACATCAACTTTGAAACCGTCTATTCCAAACAAACCATAACTATGAATTTTTGAGAGCATCTTTTCTCCTTAAACTTTTAAAGTATAACAAACCAAAAAAATTTTGCCAAATAAAAATGCGACAAATTTGTTGCCAAACAAAAAAAACGCCGCACTTTTGTGCGAGCGTTTTGTTTTTAGTTTTCTGCTGATTTGACTTTTGCTGCCTTTCCTGTCAGCTTGCGAACATAATAGAGTTTCGCTCTCCTTGGCTTGCCTTTTCTGGTGACTTCCACGCCGGCAACGAGTGGTGAGTGAAGAGGAAATGTTCTTTCAACGCCAACGCCGTTGGAAATTTTTCTAACAGTAAAGGTCTCTCTTATTCCGCCGTTTCGTCTTGCGATAACAACACCTTCATAGATCTGGATTCTTTCCTTTTCGCCTTCTTTGATGCGAACGGAAACCTTGACTGTGTCACCAATGCCAAATTCTGGGAGCTTTTCTTTCATGTTCTCTTTTTCAATTTGGTCGATGATGTTTGCCATTTGACTTATCTCCTTTTTTCAGATTTTTGACAAAGTGTTCATTTGGCTTTCCCAAAGCGGACCACCCGAAGTCGTGCTATATAATAACATATATTCAAAAAAAGTTCAAGCGTTTTTGCAAATAAAACAAAAAAAGCACAAGTTTTTTTGTGCTTTTGTCAGCTATCGTTCGATCTCTATCGGGTCTTTTGATGGTCTTGCAAGAGGATCGGATGTGTCGTGATCCTTGTTTGGATCGTTCGGAGCAAGTTCCTCTTCCTCCTCCGTCACCTCAAAATCGTTTGAATTGCCGTTTTCGCCAGAAGTGCCGCTTTCAAGCTCGCCAGCCTCTTCGTCACTAAGGTATGGAGCGTCATCATTTTCAATGCCCTGCTGAATATCCAAAGCGGTCGAATCGTTTGCATTGCCTTGTGAAACAAAGTGTTTGCCGACAAAAAAGCCTGCTGTTCCAACGAGCGCCAGGCCAACAACAATCAAAACCCCTGAGCGTATTTTAATAAAACTTTTGCGGACTGATTTTGTTTTTATTCCGGTGTCATTTTCGTTTTTATTTGATTTGACTATGGTCGTGCCGTTTTCACTCTTCAATTTGTATTTAAACATGCAGGCCTCCTTTTCTATTTGAATTTTACCACACAAAATGCGTCTTGTCAATACCCAAATTAAAACGCATTTTTTATGTGATTGACCTCGCCAGCCAAGATTTCGATCACATCAAACCTGACATCGCTGTTTTCGAGGTTGTTGAATTTTAAATATGCCTCAGCGGTTCTTCTGATCTTTTGCTGTTTTCTAAAATCCACCGCTTCGCTTGGCCGCCCAAACGCTGCACTCTCTCTTGCCTTGACTTCGACGAAAACTATCGCGCTTTTGTCTTTGGCAATAATGTCGATCTCGCCGCAATAATTTGAATAATTTTGCTGCAAAATCTTAAATTTTTGCGATTTTAAGTGCTTTTTTGCGATATTTTCGCCGACTTGGCCTTTCACGCAATTAAAAATTTTCATTTGTCGTCCTCGATCAAAAGGCTTCCAAGCTTGCCCGAGCGAAAGTCTGAAAGCAGCGCACTAGCCGCTCTCTCTTCGTCAAACCCTCCGCCTGGAAGCAAAAATGCCCTGACTCTTGCGATCTCTTCAAGGCTGCTTGCGCCTTTGTATCGCTCCTCCACCACGCCAGGATACAGCTTTGCAAGCCTAAGCAAAAGCTCTCTGGCAAGCTCAGTCACATCCAGCACTTCGTCCTTGATGCTGCCGATAAACGCCAAGGTTTTGGCAATCTCCTGATCCTCAAGATTTGGATAAAGCGTGCCTGGCGTGTCGCAAACCTCAACATTTTGACCAATCACAAACCACTGTTTGCCCTTTGTGACTCCTGGCCTGTCGCCAGTTGTCGCCTTGCCTTTTTTGCAGAGGTTGTTGACAAGCGTCGACTTGCCGCAATTAGGAACGCCAACAACCATAGCGCGCAGCGTTGGTTTTATGCCTTTTTCTTCAAATTTTTTAATTTTGCTTTTGCAAAGCGACTTTATTTTTGAGTTGACTATGCTGGCCGCGCCGCTTTCGGTTGCGTTGAGATAGATGCAGTCGCGATCTTTTGCCGTAAGCGATTTTGCCACTTTTTCCAACTTGTCAAGGTCTGACAGGTCGACTTTGTTTAACACAAAAAGAACCGGCCGCGAACTAGCCAGTTTGTCGAGCTCTGGATTTATGCAGCTTTTTGGTGCGCGCGCATCCAGAACATATATGATAACGTCCACCTTGCTGAGTTCTTTTTTAAGTTCGTCCAGCGCCTTTTTCATGTGGCCTGGAAACCAATTAATCTTCATGCTCTCCTCCTTTTAAGAGGTCGGGTCTGTTTTTTTTCGTCTTTTCGATCGAGGCTTGCTTGCGCCATTTGGCGATCTCTGCATGATTGCCGCTGACAAGCACCTCCGGCACAGCGAGCCCTTCAAAGACCTGCGGCCTTGTGTATTGCGGATACTCCAAAAGCCCGTTTGAAAAGCTCTCTTCGCTCAGGCTGCCTTCACTGAGCACTCCTGGCACAAACCTTAAAAGCGAATCGACAATCACCATCGCAGGGATTTCGCCGCCTGTCAAAACATAGTCGCCAATCGAAAGCTCCTCGGCGTCAAAAAGCTGAATCAGCCTTTCGTCAATGCCTTCATAGTGGCCGCAAATAAAGATCAAGTGCTCTTGTTTTGCAAGGTTTTGAGCGATTTTGCTTGTGTAGACTTTGCCGGCAGGAGTTGGAAAGATGACTTTTGAGTTTTTTGTTAGCACCGATTTGACTGCGTCATAGATCGGCTGCACGCTCATAAGCATGCCCGCTCCGCCGCCAAAGGGAGCGTCGTCGCACTTTTTGTGTTTGTCGCGCGAAAAATCACGAATGTTTGTGATGTTTATCTCAATCGTTCCAGCCTTTTGTGCACGAGAAATAATGCTCTCCCTAAAAGGCGCAAAGCTTTCAGGAAAGAGCGTGAGAATATCGATTTTCAAATTTTGTGTTCCTCAAAATTTTTGCGATTGACTGTCAGCGTGCCATTTTGGGTTTCAAAGATTTCGTTTAGATATGGCACCTCAAAAATATGCCCGTTTTGCTCTATCGACAAAATCGGCGCACTGCCATAGTCTTCATAATCGACAATCTGGCCGACCAGCGCGCCCTCTTTGTCATAGAGAACCATGCCGATCAAGTCATCCACCAAAAAGTCCTGACCAGAGTGCTGCTCGATCACTTCTTTTGGCAAAAAGATCTCGCAATTTCGAAAAAGCTCGGCATGATTTCGGTCGTCAACGCCGACGAGCTTTAAATAAAGCTCTCCCTTTCGAACTTTGGCGCGCTCAACTTTGCAAATTTCGTCTCTGACAAACACTTCGCGAGCATTTTCAAGCGCAGCAAAAACATCGGTGTAAAGCTGGCATTTCAGCTCACCTTTTATGCCCTGCGGCTTGGAAACTTTTGCAACAAGCAGCTTTTGCATCAGTCGCCAAACTTGACAAAAGTTTTTCTGCGGTCTTTGGCGAGAGATTTTGCGATTGTGCGGATAGAGTTTGCGATCTTTCCGTTTTTGCCGATCACTCTGCCCAAGTCGTCCTCAGCAACGCTGACACGCACAATGGTCTCTTCGTCTGACTCTTCAATGCTGACTTTGACAGCGTCCTTGTCTTCAACCAGACATTTGACGATGTATTCAATGACCTCTTTCATGAGTTCTCCTTTCTTACTTTTCTTCGATCACGCCTGCTTTTTTAAGCAAACTTTTTGCAGTTTCGGTTGGCAAAGCGCCGTTTTTGAGCCATTTTGAAGCTTTTTCAGCGTCAATTTTGATTTCCGCAGGGTTTTTGAGCGGATTGTAAGTGCCAAGGATTTCGATAAATCTGCCATCTCTTGGGCTCCTTGAATCTGCCACCACAACTCTGTAAAAAGGCGCCTTTTTGTCGCCAAGACGAGTGAGTCTGATTTTTACTGCCATGTTTTCCTCCTGTTAAAATTTTTTATATATAACCGCAATTTGCGATGATATACCGGTGTTTTAGAACCTGAGTCCTTTTTTGTTTTTCAGCATTTTCATCATCTCTTTGGATTGCTCAAACTGCCTGAGCAGCGAGTTGACCTGCTGAACCGTTGTGCCGCTGCCCTTTGCGATCCTCTGCCTGCGCGAGGCTTTGATGATCTCTGGATTGCGACGCTCCTCTGGCGTCATAGATTGGATGATGCTTTTGTTGACAGCGATGTCTTTTTCATCGATCTGGATGTTTTTGATCTTGCTGCCAAGGCCTGGGATCATTTGCAAAATATCCTGCAACGAGCCCATCTTTTTCATGTTTTCAATCTGCACAAGATAGTCTTCAAAGGTGAACGAGTTTTCGCGAAACTTTTTTTCAAGCTTTTTGGCCTCTTCTTCGCTGACGGCTTCCTGCGCCTTTTCGATGAGCGAAAGCACATCGCCCATGCCAAGTATTCTGCTGGCGATTCGATCTGGATAAAACGGCTCAATGTCGCCAATTTTTTCGCCCACGCCGGTGAACTTGATCGGCTTGCCGGTGATCGCCTTAACTGACAGCGCCGCACCGCCACGAGTGTCGCCGTCGAGTTTCGTCAGAATAAAGCCCGTGACATCAAGCGCGTTGTTAAAGCTTTCTGCCACCGTGACAGCATCCTGCCCTGTCATTGCGTCGATGACGAGCAAAATTTCGGTTGGCTGCACCTCTTTTTTGATGTTTTTGAGCTCGTTCAT
>CALVZD010000031.1 GCA_944372435.1 uncultured Clostridia bacterium
GTGAAGCATGCGTGGGATTTGGCCATACAGGGGAGCGAATGAGAACTCTGCCGTAGTCGTCTTAACTTGAAAGAGCGTGCTTTGATGGGGTGTCGCCAAGTGGTAAGGCACAAGACTTTGACTCTTGCATGCGCAGGTTCAAATCCTGCCACCCCAGCCATACGAAAAACATTAAAGTTAAATTAGGGCAGGATTTGAACCTGCGGTTCACCCCTTACGGGCGGAGTAAAGGCAATAGCCTTTCCTCGGCTTTGGCTAAAAACTTGCGCACAGGCAAGTTTTCTTAACGCGTCGCCCCTGCCACCCCAGCCATACGAAAACATTAAGGTTAAATTAGGGCAGGATTTGAACCTGCGGTTCACCCCTTGCGGGCGGAGTAAAGGCGCAGCCTTTCCTCGGATTTGGCTAAACAAATTTTTTATAATTGCCATATATTTGGCATTTTTTTTAATTTACAAACAGAATCTATTAAAACTTAAATTGACTTTTTTTGATGCAAAAAAATTAAAATTCTTTTAAAAACAGGCTCATTTTATTTTGAAAAAAACCTCGGTTTTTGTATACTACTAAGGTAACAAAAAAAAGGAGAAATTTATGAAAAAATTTGTTTATGCATTCAAAGAAGCAGACGGCAAAAACAAGGCTCTTTTTGGCGGCAAAGGTTCAAACCTCGCTGAAATGACCAAGCTTGGCATGCCTGTTCCACAAGGCTTTATTGTGACGACCGAAGCCTGCACACAATATTATAATGATGGTCGCAAAATCAACGACAACATTATCAGCCAAATCAACAGCAAGCTTGCTGAACTTGAAAAGCTGACCGGCAAAAAGTTTGGTGACAAAAAGAACCCACTGCTTGTTTCAGTTCGCTCAGGAGCAAGGGTTTCGATGCCTGGCATGATGGACACAATTTTGAACCTTGGTCTTAATGACGAAGTTGTTGAAGGTTTGGCAGCTCTCACCGGCAACCCTCGTTTTGCTTACGACTCTTACAGAAGATTTATCCAAATGTTCTCAGATGTCGTTATGATGCAGGACAAATCCAAATATGAAAGAATTCTTGATTCTATAAAAGAGAAAAAACATGTTCAATTTGACAAAGACCTCTCTGCTGATGACCTCAAAGAGATTGTCAAACTTTTCAAGGATCTTTACAAGAAAGGCCTTGGCAAAGACTTCCCGCAAGATCCAAAAGTTCAGCTTATTGAAGCCGTTAAAGCGGTGTTCAGATCATGGGATAACGACAGAGCAAACGTTTACAGAAGAATGCACGACATTCCTTATGAATGGGGGACAGCTGTCAACGTTCAGTCGATGGTGTTCGGAAACATGGGCGACGACTGCGGCACAGGTGTGGCTTTCAGCCGCAACCCAGCAACAGGTGAAAACGAATTCTATGGCGAGTATCTGATGAACGCGCAAGGCGAAGATGTCGTTGCGGGAATAAGAACACCTATGCCTATTTCAGAACTTAAAAAGCAAAATCCAGCAGTCTACAAACAATTTGTTGACATCGCTAAAAAGCTTGAAGCTCACAATCATGACATGCAGGATATGGAGTTCACAATCGAAAAGGGCAAACTCTATATGCTTCAAACGAGAAACGGAAAGAGAACCGCAAAGGCAGCTCTTAAAATTGCCGTTGACCTTGTAAAAGAGAAGATGATCACAGAAAAAGAAGCGCTTTTGATGATCGATCCAAAACAACTTGACGCGCTGCTTCACCCACAATTTGACGCGGCAGCTTTGAAAAAAGCCAAAGTTTTGGCAGAAGCTCTTCCAGCTTCACCAGGCGCAGCTTGCGGAAAGATCTGCTTCACAGCAGAGCGCGCAAAAGAGATGGCAGCTCAAAAAGAAAAGGTTGTGCTCGTCCGTCTTGAAACCTCACCAGAGGATATCGAAGGTATGGCTGCTTCACAGGGCATTTTGACAGCTCGTGGCGGCATGACCTCTCACGCAGCGGTTGTTGCTCGTGGCATGGGAACGGCTTGCGTTGCAGGATGCAGCGCCATCAAGTTTGCTGAGGACGAAAAATCGTTCACCCTTCGCGGAAAAACTTTCAAAGAGGGCGATATGCTTTCGTTCGACGGCTCAACCGGAAAGATCTATGATGGTGCTGTTGCAACAGAGCCTGCAAAAATCTCCGGCGAATTTGCAACCATCATGGAGTGGGCTGACAAACATCGCAAACTTCAAGTTCGCACAAACGCCGACAACCCAAGAGACGCCAAAGTTGCTTTCGATTTTGGTGCAGAAGGCATCGGACTTTGCAGAACAGAACATATGTTCTTTGAAGCTGACAGAATTATGGCTGTGAGAGAGATGATCGTGGCAACAACAGTTGAGGAAAGAAAGAAAGCTCTTGCAAAAATTCTTCCTATGCAGAAAAAGGACTTCAAAGGCCTTTACACTGCCATGAAAGGCAAGCCTGTCACAATCAGATTCTTGGATCCACCTCTTCACGAGTTCTTGCCTCACACAGACGACGAAATCAAAGTTCTTGCAAAAGAGATGGGTATTTCGTTTGCCAGCCTCAAACAAACCGTCGTTGGGCTGCATGAATTCAACCCAATGATGGGTCACCGTGGTCTTCGTCTTGCCGTGACATATCCAGAAATCGCTGAGATGCAAACTCAGGCTGTTATCGAAGCTGCTATCGAGGTTAAAAAGGCAAAAGGCTATGACATCGTGCCAGAAATCATGATCCCTCTGACTTGCGATTCGAAAGAATTTAAGTATGTTCGCGACATCGTTGCAAGCAAGGCTGACGAAATCATCGCCAAGAAGAAAGCTGACCTTCACTACAAGATCGGCACAATGATCGAGATCCCAAGAGCAGCGCTCACCGCTGATGAGGTTGCAAAATATGCCGAATTCTTCTCATTCGGAACAAACGACCTCACTCAGATGACCTATGGATTTAGCCGCGACGACGCAGCAAAATTCCTCGATGTTTACTATCAAAAGAAGATTTTTGAAAGTGATCCATTTGCACGCCTCGACCAAAACGGTGTTGGCAAACTGGTAAAAATGGCTGCTGACCTTGGAAGAAGCACTCGCCCAGACATCAAACTTGGCATCTGCGGCGAGCATGGTGGCGATCCATCAAGCGTAGAGTTCTGCCACAACGCAGGTCTCAACTATGTTTCATGCTCACCATTCCGTGTGCCAATCGCAAGGCTTGCTGCAGCACAAGCAAACATCAAAAGCCCAAGAAAGTGAGCTTTCTGACGATTTTGTTGAAAAAAACGCCCAAAACTGGGCGTTTTTTTTGTCAAAATGCAAATTCGCATTCAGCCACATCTCTTTTAGTCAAACTTTTTCGATTTTTTTGATCATAAAGCGCTTTACATTTAAAACTCCTTGTGATATAATAGACAGGTAAAATAACTTTTAGAGGTGACGCTATGATGATGTATCCACCAATTGACGATTTGGTAAAAAATGCAAAAGGCAATCGCTATGTGCTTTGCACGGTTATCACAAAACGCGCAAAAGAGATCGCAACAGTGCGCAGATTGGAGCTTGAAAACATGGACAAAAAGGCGATCAGCCTTGCGTGCGAAGAGGTTTTTCAAGGCAAAGTTGTGCCAAGCGAGTTTTGATGTGGCCAAATTTTCGCTTTCATATGTTTGAAATGTGTGATATAATTCTATTGCGTGAGAGCAGTAGAATTTTTTTAAAAGGCAGAATATGTTTGCATCGGTGATCATAGATCAGGACACCAAGGCGCTCAACAAAGTTTTCGACTATCGCGTGCCTGACGAGATGAAAATTGAAAAAGGGTTCAGAGTGCTCGTGCCGTTCGGATCCAGAACGGTTCAAGCTTTTGTCGTGGAGTTAAAAGACTTTTCATCAGTGGATCCGAGCAAAATCAAAAGTGTGATTGCGCCGCTTGATGATTATCCGATCATAAAGCCTGAAATGCTGGAGCTCATGAACTTTATGTGCAAAAAATTTCATTTGAGGCTGACGAGTGTGTTGAAACTTTTTGTGCCGAGCGAAATCAGGGAGGGCAAAGTTAGCGAGCTCTTCATCAAATGGGCAAAACTTTCAGAAAACTTTTCAGATGAGCAAACAAAAAGGGCAAAAGTTCAGCAAAAGATCGCCGAAGCGCTTAAAAAAACCGAAAAAATCAAGCTTTCAGACCTGAAAAAAGAGTTTGGGCAGAGCGCAGTCAAAGCGATGATAGACAAGGGGTCGATCATAATTGAGCGAGAGCGTCAGCTTCGGGCGCCTTATTCAGGGCAAATTGATGACAAAAAAATTGTTTTGAACGATTCTCAAAAGCGCGCGATCGACGCGGTGGCTGGGCAAGGCGTTTATCTTTTGCACGGCGTCACAGGCAGTGGCAAGACCGAAGTTTATATGCGCCTGATTTCAAAAGTTTTGACTGAGGGCAAAAACGCGATCATGCTGGTGCCAGAAATTTCTCTCACTCCGCAGGTTATGTCAAATTTCAAAGCCCGTTTTGGCGGCAGCATTGCGCTGCTGCACAGCAGTCTTTCGGCTGGCGAAAGGTTTGACGAATGGCGCAGATTGTTTTCAGGTGAGGCGCGAGTGGCTGTTGGCGCTCGATCGGCAATTTTTGCTCCGCTTGAGCGGCTTGGGATAATAATAATCGACGAGCAACACGAGCAGTCCTACATATCCGAGTCTAACCCACGATACGACACCTTTGATGTGGCAAAGTTTCGTGCAGAGTTTAACGGCGCGCCGCTCGTTGTGGGCAGTGCAACGCCGAGCGTGGATATATATGAGCAGGCCAAGTGCGGAGAAGTCAAACTCATCGAAATGCCGACGCGCGCAAATGGAAAAGAGCTGCCAAAGATTCAAATCATCGACATGATGAATGAAATTCGGATGGGAAATTCTGGCATCTTTTCAACTCAACTGATCGCAGACCTGGCAAATGTCGTAAACGAAAAAAAGCAGGCGATGATCTTCATCAATCGTCGCGGCTTTTCTTCATTTATGATGTGTCGCGAGTGCGGCTATCTTGCAAAGTGCAACGATTGCGATGTCAATCTCGTCTATCACCGCGAGGATAACCGCCTTAAATGTCATTATTGCGGCAAGCAATACAAGGCGCTCGACAGGTGCCCAAACTGCGGGTCGGACAAGATCAAGCAGGGCGCCGTTGGAACCGAAAGGATCGTCACCGAGCTTCAAAGCATTTTTAAGGATGTAAAAATTTTGCGCATGGACAACGACACGACTTCTCGCAAGGGCGGTCATGAAAAGATTTTAAGCGAATTTCGCATCACTAAGCCTGCAATTTTGGTGGGCACGCAGATGATCGCAAAAGGCCACGATTTTGAGGATGTCACGCTGGTAGGCATCATCGACGCCGATCAGAGTTTGTATCGCGGCGATTATCGCAGCACCGAGCGTTGCTTTCAGCTCATCACACAGGTTTCAGGCAGGGCGGGCAGAAGCAAGTTTGAGGGCAAAGTTGACCTTCAAACCTATTCGCCAAGGCACTATGTCTACAAGTTCGCTGCAAACTATGACTACAAAGGTTTTTTCAAAAAGGAGGAAAATTTGCGAAAAACTGCGGTTTTTCCACCGTTTTCTAAGATAATTCGCATATTATTTTCTCATTGCGACGAAAATGTGGTGCGCGACGAGCTGAAATTGTGCTATAATAAACTGTTGAAAGTCAGAGAAAAATATTTTGACCAAATAATATATATGGACGCGATGAAGTCGCCAATCAAAAGGATAAAAAATTCTTATCGCTATCAAGTTGTGATAAGGATGAAGCTTGACGGCGGCGATGAGATCGAAGAGGAAATTTTCAAATGCACCGAGGGGAACTTGAAATCCAGCGTGTTTTTTGAAGTCAACCCAGAAAGTATGAGCTAAGGAGAAAGTTATGGCAAAACGAAAAGTTTTAAAATATGGCGATGAAAGACTCAGAAAAGTGGCAAAACCTGTCACTGAGTTTGACGAGGACCTTTGCGAGCTTTTGGATGATATGCGCGACACGATGTATGCCAACGACGGCATGGGGCTCGCCGCAACTCAGGTTGGAGTGCTCAGGCGAGTTGTGATAATGGACCTGGGTGGCAGCTTTTTTGAGCTCATCAACCCAGAGATCATCGCAAGTGAGGGAGAGCAGGAAGAGGAGGAAGGCTGTCTTAGCGTTCCAAACTTTTCTGACCTTGTAAAGCGCCCTGAAAAAGTCACAGTCAAAGCCAAGGATAGGTATGGCTATGACATCGAAATCACCGGCGAAAAAATCTTTGCTCGTTGCGCTTGTCACGAGATCGACCACCTGAATGGCATTTTGTATGTCGACAAAAGCAAAAATCGCCAAAAATATTTCGAAAAGTATGGTAAAAAATGAAAATTTTGTTTTTAGGGTCTCCAAATTTTGCAAAAACTGTGCTTGAAAGTCTGGTCCAAGACGGCCACGAGATTGTGGCTGTCATTTGTCAACCAGACAGGCCTGCCGACCGAGGCGGAAAAATTCATATGCCGGAGGCCAAAATTTTTGCTCTCGAAAACGGCATAAAGGTTTTGCAGTTCGAAAAAGTCAATCAGCACATCGATGAAGTTAAAAAGCTCAAGTTCGATGTGTTTGTCACAGCTTCGTTTGGGCAAATTTTGTCGAGTGAGTTTTTGGCTCTGGGTTTGGGGCTCAACGTGCATCCATCGCTTTTGCCAAAATTGCGAGGCGCAACGCCTATTCAAACCGCGCTCATGCAAAATTTGAAAAGCACAGGTGTGACAATTCAGCGCATGGTCAAAGAGATGGATGCCGGCGAGATACTCGAGCAGCAAGAGGTGC
>CALVZD010000032.1 GCA_944372435.1 uncultured Clostridia bacterium
GTCTTGCAAGCGTTTAACATTTTTGACCCGATAGCGCAATTTGCGCAGGCTGGCATCAATGTGCCGATCATAGGTTTTGGTGCCTCGCTTGCAAAAGGGGCGATGTCGGCGGTCGAGTCGCGCGGACTTCTGGGCGCGTTCACAGGCGGTCTTGAAGCAACTGCGGCAGGTATTGCGGCCGCCGTTGGTTTTGCTTTTTTGTTTTCGCTGATCTTCCGTTCAAAAACAAAATGACATAATACCACAAAATGTGGTGAGTATTATGACATAATACTCAAAATATATTGATAAAACCAAAAACATAAGCACAAACAAAAAAGCTGCGGCATATAATAATGACATGAAAAATGCCAAGAACAAAAGATTAAGCCGCAAAGCCAAGGCTTATATTTGTCTTGGCAGTGTTTTGTTTGTTTTGCTTTGCTCATTTTTATATTTTCAATATGTGGTAAGTCCGCTTGTCGTCAGCGTCTCATATGCTCAAGTCGATTCGATCGCCACAACTATGGTAAGTGATGCGATATATGATGTTTTGCAGGAGCAGGACTATGAGTATTCTGACTTTATGGAAATTTCAAAGCTTGACGACGGTTCGATCTCTTTCATCTCGGCAAACACGATAACGCTAAACAATTTTGCAAGATTGCTTTCTACTAAAGCACAGATATATTTGGATAGAGTGGGTTCGTATCCTGTCGCGATTCCACTTGGATCATTCACTGGCGTGACCGCTCTTTCAGGTATAGGCCCAAAAGTAAATGTCAGTATCGTTCCAGTTGGTTCTATTATAACAAGTTTCCGTTCCAACTTTGTCGATGCCGGCATAAACCAGACGATACATTCGCTTTATATAGATGTCAATGTCACGCTCAGTGTAATTTTGCCGCTCACCACAAAAAACATGGCTTTTGTCACTCAGGTTTTGATTTGTGAGCACTTTATCAACGGCAAAGTTCCTGAGGTGTATCTCAATTTTGGCAATTCAGTGTTTGAATAAAATCAGGCGGAAGCGGCGCTTTGATCGTTTTTTGAAAATTTAAGATAGGGATGGTTATTTTGGCTTTTTGGCAGTGAAGTAGAGCTCTGCTTCCACCGTTTCCATAAAGCGAGTCGCCCAAAAGCGGAAAGCCGAGAGAGGAGAGGTGGACTCTGATTTGATGCGTTCTGCCGGTTTCAATATTTACGCTCAAAAGCGTTTTGCCCTTTGAAAACTTCACCTTTTTGACCCAAGTCAAAGCGGGCTTTTCTTCAATTTTAAAACCTTGCTTTTCAAGAGAAAGCTTCTCTTCTTGCGAGAGAATCTTTCGCTTTCTTTCGTTTATTCCGTTTTTTGAGATGGTCGAAATTGGCAGGTTTATTTGAATGCTATCGAACGGAAAGTCGCCTTCGCATATTGCTGCATATGTTTTTTGAACGCACAGATTTTCTGCAACCAATCTGTCTTTTGCTATCACAACAATACCTGAGGTTTCTCTGTCCAGCCTGCCGACTGCTCGGTAGACAAAATTTTTGCTCATCTTTGCGCAAACAGCATTTGCAAGATTGTCTGAAAAGTGTGAGCGCGAGGGGATGCAGCTTGTGAGGGCTGGTTTGTTTAAAACGAGCAGCGCGTCATTTTCAAACAAAATGTCAAGCTTTTGTGTTGAGGCGGGCAGATCCGAGCCTTTTTCATCTTGCAAGTCGATTTCGATCCTGTCAAGGCGTTTGACCTTCGATTTGGTTGTGGCTGGCTGAGAGTTGATCAAAATCCTGCCGGTTTTTGCTCGCAAAAAAGCTATCAAGGTCTCTGAAAGCCCCTTGTCTTTTAGCGCTTTATAGCAATGATCATACGATTTTCTGGCTCGAAAAGAAAATGTTTTCATACCTAAAAAAGTATAGCATATTAGTTGACTTTTTTTAAGCGAATGTGTAAAATTGTTTCATAAAAGCTATGACGAAGGACCAGTAGCTCTCAAAAACGCGACTTTCCAGAGAGGTTCATATCGCTGAAATTGAACCATTTTGCGTGAGTGTGAATTCACCTTCCAGCTGTCCGGCAGAAGCTCAAAATGAGTGCGTAGGTTGGATCGGGTGCGACCGTAACATCGCAAGATGAGGGCTTTAAAAAGCCGAAGTTAGGTGGTAACGCGTGAATTTACTCTCGCCCTAATATTGGGAGCGGGAGTTTTTTAAAGGAGACAAGATGCAAGAAAAACTAAACGACATTTTGCAAAGAGCGCTTGAAGAGCTCATAAAAATTCAAAACAAGGACGAGCTCGGTGAGTTTAAGGTCAAATTTCTCGGCAAGCAAGGCGAGCTGACCAGCATTTTGCGCGGCATGAGAGAGGTCGCTCCTGAGGATAGGCCAAAGGTCGGCGCTCTTGTGAACGAAGTGAGGGAAAAGATCGAATCGGCATACTCGGCAAAAGAAGAGGAGTATAACAAAATCGAGCTTGAAAAAGAGCTTGCAAAAAGCGCAATTGACATCACTGAGCCAGGAAAATTTCACGAAAAAGGCGCGCTTCATCCAACTACCAGAATGTTCAACAAATTGATTGACATCTGCGTTGCGATGGGGTTTAAGGTTGTCGAGGGTCCTGAGATCGAAACCGATTATTACAACTTTGAAGGTCTCAACATTCCAAAAAATCACCCGTCTCGCGATATGCAAGACACCTTTTTCATAACCGACAACATTCTGCTTCGCTCTCAAACCTCTTCGGTTCAGGTTAGAAGCATGGAAAATATGAAGCCGCCGATCAAGATCATCTCGCCGGGCAGAGTTTATCGCAATGACAGCGATGGCACACATTCGCCGGTGTTCCACCAGCTTGAAGGGCTTGTGATCGATGAAAATGTTTCGATGGCAGATCTGAAAGCGATGCTCACATCCATGATGAAAAAGATATTCGGCGAGAGCACAAAAATACGCTTCCGCCCAAGCTTTTTCCCATTCACGGAGCCGAGCGTGGAGGTGGATGTCAGCTGCCCAACCTGTCATGGCGAAGGCTGCAAAGTTTGCAAAGGGACAGGCTTCTTGGAACTGCTTGGCGCCGGCGTTGTCAACCCAAAAGTGCTTGAAATGTCGGGGATAGACAGCAAAAAATATCGCGGTTTTGCTTTCGGTTTTGGTGTCGACAGGTTTGCGATGGTCTATGACGGCATAACTGATCTTAGAAATATGTTCAAAAACGACATTAGGTTTTTAAAGCAAATGAAATAAGAGGTATTATGTTATAATAACATAACATAATAGCTGAAATAAAGGAGAGAAAATGAAAGTAACTTATGGTTGGCTGAAAGATTTTGTGGACATAAAAATTTCGCCAGAAGAGCTTGCTCAAAAGTTGACAAATGCCGGAATGGAGGTTGAAGAGATAATTTATCTCAACGAGCATCTTCATCATGTTGTGGTTGGCAAGATTTTGAAAATTGAGCGTCATCCAAATGCCGACAAACTTCAAATTTGTCAGGTTGACATAGGAAAAGGCAATGTGCAGATCATCACAGCAGCCACAAATATTTTTGAAGGTGCAGTTGTGCCGGTTTCGCTGCCAGGGGCAAACCTTGCAAACGGCATAAAAATCGAAAAATCCAAACTTCGCGGTGTTGACTCGGAGGGGATGTTCTGTTCGGGCGAAGAGCTTGGTATCGATGAGCACTTCATCGAGGGCGGCTCTGTCAACGGCATTTTGATTTTGCCTGAAAGTTTTAAAATTGGCCAAAATATCGACGAGGCGCTTGGCCTTGACGATGTCGTTTTCGATGTTGGAATCACGCCAAACAGGCCGGATTGCATGAGCGTTATTGGGCTTGCACGCGAAGTTTGTGCGGTGACCGGTCAAAAGTTCAAGCAGCCAGATCTTTCATATGTTGAAAGCTCAATTCCTGCGGATATTTCGGTGGAGCTTAAATCGCAAAAATGTTCGAGATATATGGCGGCTGTGATCAAAAATGTCAAAATTGAGCGCTCGCCTATGAAAATTCGTCAGCGTCTTTTTGCGGTGGGCATAAAACCGATCAACACTATGGTCGACCTAACAAACTATGTGCTGGTCGAAATGGGGCAGCCTATGCACGCTTTCGACAAAAAATATATCGAAGGTGACAAGATCGTCGTTCGAAACGCTGGCGATGGCGAAAAAATCGCAGTGCTCAATCACAACACTTACGCGCTCGACCACAACGACCTTGTGATCGCAGATGCTGGCAAAGCCATGGTTATCGCTGGCGTCATCGGCGGCACCAACAGTTGCATTTCAGACGAAACCAAGGATAGCGTCATCGAATCGGCGGTTTTTGACCTCAAATCAATCCGCCTTACCAGCAAAAAAATAGGGGTGAGAACCGACTCGTCGGCGCGCTACTCAAAAGGCGTTTATTTTGCAAGCGCTGAAAAAGGCATGAAGAGGCTTTTGCACCTTGTCAGCGAGCTGAAAATTGGCACAATTTGCAAAGGCGTTGTCGACAAAAACTTTGGCGCACCAAAGACGGGAGTTGTAAAGTCTTCGCCAAGCGAAATCAACTCTATCCTCGGCACGCAAATTCCTGCTGAAAAGATGGTGGAGATTTTAAACTCGTTGCAAATTCCAACCGTGCTCGAAGCTGGCGTCATCCAGTCAAAAGTGCCAGATTTTCGTGAGGACATTGAAAACAGTTATGATCTTGCAGAAGAGGTCATCAGAATTTATGGCTACGATGTTTATGACAAAGGCGAGGCCAAAGAGCCATATCTCGGCTGGAAAATCACCGAGGGCGATGTTGGAGAAAAGCTGACTCTTGAACGAAAAATGAAAGATGCTTTAAAGTTTGCAGGATTTTTTGAGGCGATGAACTATTCGTTTATTCCGCCTGATGCAGCAAGCAAACTGCTGCTGAGTGACAATCGCCGCTTTATGATAAAGATTGCAAATCCGCTTGGCGAAGAGCTTTCGTGCATGAGAACAACGCTTGCGCATTCGATGCTTGCCTCGCTTGCTTACAATTTCAGCGTGGGCAACAAAGCTGTCAAACTTTTTGAAACCGGAAAAACTTTCCACCCTCACTCTCTGCCTTTGACAGAACTGCCTGAGGAAAAAAACAAGCTTTCAGTAGGTGCTTATGACATGGAGTTTGCCGAGTTTAAGGCATGCGTTTTGAGCGAGGTGACCGAGTCTAGTTTGAGCTTCAAGCTTGTGCGCTCACACGAACCATTTTTGCATCCAGGCGTTTCTGCCGACATAGTGGATGCAAGCGGCGAGGTTTATGGCTTTTTCGGCCAAGTTCATCCGACAGTTGCCAAAAATTATGACATTCCAAAATCCTCGCTTTATGCCGAAATCGATATAGACAAACTGCTCAGTCTGCCTGAGAAAAAGTTTGTGATAAGGCCTGTTCCAAAATTTCCAATTGTTGACCGAGATCTTGCGGTTGTCGTCAAAGAGGAGATCACAAACGAAGATCTTGAAAATGCGATAAAATCTGCCTGCGGCAAACATTTTTATGATGTCAAACTTTTCGATGTTTATCGCAGCTCGAGCTTAGGCGAGGGATTAAAATCGATGGCATACAACATCAGGCTTTGCGATGAAAACAAAACCTTGACAGATGAAGAGGTGACAGACACAATCGCAAAAGTGCTCAAAGCACTAAAATTCAGATATGGAGCGAGCCTCAGATGATCTATCTCGACAACGCAGCAACAACTCCACTCAGCGAAAGGGCAGCAAAAGAGCAAGTTTATTGGGCTTGCTCAAACTTTTTTAATCCATCTGCAACCTATCTGCCAGCGGTCAAAGTTGCTCAAAAACTTGGCGATGCGCGAGACCGACTCAAAAAATTGCTCGGCGTAAAGGATGGCGACATAATTTTCACAAGCGGCGCGACCGAAGCCAACAACTTGGCGATCCGTGGCAGCCTGAGAGGCGGAGAGTGGGAGTATGTGTTTTCTGCCGGAGAACATCCGAGCGTTTTAAACTTGGCAAAAGCTCTTGAAAGCGAAGGCAAGTCCGTCAAATTTGCGCCTTTAAACAGCTCGGGTCAAGTCGATTTGGACGCCCTTGAAAAGCTGCTGACCCCTAAAACTCGGCTCGTCAGCTGTATGTTTGTCAGCAATGTGACAGGGGCAGTGAACGACATAAAAAAACTCTCTCAAATTGTCAGAAAAAAATCGCCGCGCGCTTTAATTCATGTGGATGGCGTGCAAGCTTTTTGCAAGCTTCCATTCAAGCTTTCACAGCTGGATGTCGA
>CALVZD010000033.1 GCA_944372435.1 uncultured Clostridia bacterium
GCGCTTTTGCCCTCACGCAGTTTTTTGACAACTTCTGCGGCGTTGCAGGAAGCAAAATATGCCCTGATTTCACCCAGACGCTTGCCATATTTTGGCCCAAGAGTTTTGAGTTGTGGTTTAAGCTCAAAGTCAACATATTCGGTCGAGTCATGGTTGAACTCGATGCTTTCAACATTGAGTTCGTCTTTTATCAGCTCTTCAAGCTCACGATTCAGGTTGACCTCGCCGGCGAAGCTGACGATAACCTTTGAAAGCGGCTGGCGGTTTTTGATTTGAGACGCGCTTCTGCACGCTCTGCCAAGGATGACTATGTCAAGCACATTTTTCATGCCGTCGTTGAGTTTTTGATCGATATATTTTTCATTCGCAACCGGAAAAGAGCAAAGGTGCACGCTTTCTGGCGCGGACTTGTCGACGGATCTGACTATATTTTGATAAATGCTTTCAGAGATGAACGGCACAAAAGGCGCGATAAGTTTGCTGGTTCCGCTCAAAACCTCATACAGCGTTTTGAAGGCTGCATTTTTGTCATCCGCCATGCCATTCTGCCAAAATCTTTCGCGACTGCGGCGGATATACCAATTTGAAAAGTCGTCCACAAAACTTGCAATCTCGCGTGCAGCTGCCTGAAAATCATAGGCCTCGAGCTTTTCATCGACAAACTTTATGAGTGCGTTGTATTTTGAAAGCAGCCAGCGATCGAGCAGCGAAAGCTTGCAATCTTCAAGGCGAATTTTGGTCGGATCAAACTTGTCGATTTCGGCATAAAGCACATAAAACGCATAAATGTTCCAAAGAGTGCCCATAAACTTGCGCTGCATATCGACAAGGTTGTCTTCGTTAAAAGAGATACTCTGCCCCGGCGTGCAGGTCGAATAAAAATACCACCTGAGAGCGTCGGCGCCCTGCTTGTTGAACACATCCCATGGATCGACACCGTTTCCAAGATGTTTTGACATCTTTTGACCATATCTGTCGTTGACAAGCCCAACTGCAATGCAGGTTTTGTAAGGACTTTTGCCGAACAAAGCGCTGTTGACAGCTTGCAGAGAATAAAACCATCCGCGAGTCTGGTCTATGCCCTCTGCGATGAAATCTGCTGGAAAGGTTTTTTCAAAAAGCTCTTTGTTTTCAAAAGGATAGTGATATTGCGCAAACGGCATCGAGCCGCTGTCGAACCAGCAGTCCATAACCTCGCTTGTGCGCTTCATGGTTTTTCCGCACTCAGGGCAAGGGAAAGTCAGCTTGTCAAGCATAGGTTTGTGAAGGTCGAGTTCACCTTGATAGCCTGTGAGCTTTCGCAGCTCTTCCACCGATCCGACAACATGAAGATGCCCATTTTCACACAGCCAAAATGGCAGCGGAGTGCCCCAGAACCTGGTGCGCGAGATGCCCCAGTCGATGTTATTTTCGAGGAAGTTGCCCATGCGGCCAGTTTTGATCGTCTCTGGCAGCCAGTTGACACTTGCGTTGTTTTTGACCATGCAGTCTTTGTTTGCAGTCGTTTTGACAAACCAAGTGTTTTTTGCGTAGTAAAGCAGCGGAGTTCCACACCTCCAGCAATGTGGATATGCGTGCTCGAAAGGCAAAACTTTGAAAACCTTGTTTTGCAGATCTGCAATCACATCGGCGTCGGCATCTTTGACAAACTTGCCGGCATAGTCGGTTTCCTTTGACATCTTGCCCTCTTCGGTGACAAGCTGAACAAAGTCGAGGCCGTATTTTTTTCCGACTTGATAGTCCTCCTCACCAAAAGCAGGAGCGATGTGCACGATGCCTGTTCCGTCCTCAGTGGTGACATATTCGTCGACAACGACAAAATATGCGTTTTTGACTTTGTCTTTCACATAATCAAAGAGAGGCTGATATTTTTGCCCTTCAAACTCCTTGCCTTTTTTAGTGTAAAGAATGCTGTAAGTCCCCTCCTCAAAAAGCGAAGGAACGAGAGCTTTGAGCATGATATAATTTTTGCCGCCGCAGGAAAGTTTGACATAATCCTCGTTTGGGTTCATGCAAAGTGCAACGTTGGATGGCAGCGTCCAAGGCGTCGTCGTCCAAACCAGAAAGTAGGTGTTGTCCTCTTCCAAACTTTTCACTTGAACAAAAATCGAATTTTCTTTTAAAGTTTTGTAATTGTCGCCATTTTCAACTTCCAGCTTTGAAAGGCTGGTGCCGCAGCGTGGGCAATATGGCACAACTTTGTGCCCAAGATAGATCAGCCCTTTTTTGTGCATCTCTTTGAGCGCCCAGAATATGCTTTCGATATAGTTGTTGTCATAGGTTATATATGGATGCTCCATATCAAGCCAAAACGCCATGCGATCGGTCAGTTTTTCCCAAAGGCCTTTATACTTCCAAACCGACTGCTTGCAAAGCTCCATAAACTTTTCAACACCAAACTTTTCAACATCGTGTTTGCCATTAAGGCCGAGGCTTTTTTCGACCTCCACTTCAACAGGCAAGCCGTGAGTGTCCCAACCCGCCTTGCGTGGAACATAGTAGCCCTTCATCGCTTTAAAACGCGGAAAAAGGTCTTTGAACGCTCTCGTTTCTGGGTGCCCTATGTGCGGCATACCGTTTGCTGTTGGTGGTCCCTCATAAAAAGAGAAAATCTTGTTTGAATTTTTGTTAAGGTCGAGGCCCTTTTTTATGATGTCCTCTCGGTGCCAAAAATCGAGAACCTCCTGCTCATTTTTGACAAAATCTAGCTTTGAATCAACTTTTTTATACATTTTTTCCTCCTAAAAACAAAATTCTCGGAAAAGCTTGCAAGAACTTTCCGAGAAGTTTTTTAACCACTTGTAGCCTTGTGCGTGCCATCACACGCCACCCCTTTTACGCGAGGTTCACGGCGCAAGCTTACTGAAAATTTCGGCTGCGCAGCTCCGAAAGTGATAATTTCAAAAGTTTGTCACTGCCTTGCACCAGACGGCAGCTCTCTGAGACAAAGGTTTTTGAAACCGTGTCTTTCATCAATGCTTTTGTTTAGTTTTGTTTGCCAGATTTTTTGAAGCATTTTTGCTTCTACTCTTTCATAATACCACAAAAAGATTTGCTTTGTCAACTAATTGAAGCTATCTAGCACCTTGTTCATTTCAATCGCGTCAGAGCCTGTGACAATGCCGAGAGGCGGCTCGTTTTGGTCGCCGTTTTTTGTCAGCAAGATCGCCAAAAGTTTTGGGTTTTTGTGGAACTCGTTGAGCCCTTCTTCCATCGTAAGATCAGTCGAGGCAACTTCATAATAAATCGACTGAATTTTTGATAACATATCCTCGATTTGCACATTTTCTAAAAAAGTTTTGCTTTTGCCGCCAGAAAGAAGAAAGGTGCCGAATGCGTCCAATATTTTTTGTCCGTTAGCGATTCCGATGAGCTTTTTGTCTTTGTAGACAGGAATGTTGGAATATTTTGAGCTCGCAATCAGCTTTATCACCTTTTCCATAGATGCAGAGGCCTCGATCGTGACGATGTCTCGCCTGCAAATGTCGATGCATTTTGGTGGAGAGTTGATGAGTTTGTTAATTTTTTCTATGTGCTCAACAATTCGCAAATGTGGCTCGGCGATGACAAAATCCTTGTTGCCTTGATGCACGATCGCGTTGCGAAGCCTGCCATAGTCGATCAAATCGTCCTCATATTTTCTCACGACATAATTCAAACTGACGCATTTTCGGATGACATCTGAAAAGCCCATACTTCTGTTAAGGCCATAGCGCGCGCGGAGCGTGTAGTCTATGCTGTTGAACGCATCGATAAATCTTTCCGCATTAGTTTTTTCAGCCATTTTCATCTCCTAAGTAAAACTTATTAATAATATTATACTTAATTCACACAAAATTAAAAAGCGATTTCTCTTGATTTTTTCGCAAAAGTCGTGTATAATATTCAAAGCTGGACTAGATGGGGAGTTAGCGGTGCCCTGTGACCTGCAATCCGCTACAGCAGGATCGAACGCGCGCCCAGGCTGCAATGTGTCAAATATGTGCAAAGGCGTGATGGTGATGAAGGCAAGGTCTTATGCAACGCTCGTCCTTGAACCATGTCAGGCCCTGACGGGAGCATCATTAAGAGGAGCCGATCGTGTGCCATAAGGTAGCTTTGTTGGAGCTATTTCACTTTGAGGCAGTTGGTGCAGTGTTGTCAAAGCGCGTGTCCAGCTTATTTAAAATTTTGGGAGTGGTTTTCACTCCTTTTTTTTCACTGTGCCACGCGGCGAAAGCGCGCGCGAGGCGCGCAAAAAAGCCTCCCAAGCGGGAGGCTTTTTGAAATTTTGCCTGCACGGCAAAATTTGCTTTCGCCGCGGGAGAGCCGTTTGATCACAAAGGGCAGCTTCAAAGAGCCAAATTCTTTCGCCGCGGGTTTTAGTTTGACTTTTTCTTTTTGAGTTCGGCGGTTGCTTTTTCCACTTCTTTCATCACTTTTTTTTCGCCTTTGTCGACAAACTGCTTTGCGCTTTGCGAGTATTTATACAAAAGTGCGCCTGTGACGAGCCCCATACTGAACCCGAGAAGCATCATAACATCTTTCATATTCCCCTCCTTGCACATATTTTGCGCAAAAAGAGCAAAAATACACCAAAAAACGATAAAAAAAGCGGATTTAATCCGCCTTTTTTTGCAATTTTTCCTGTCTTTTGTAATAATCATCAAGAGCTGCCTTGACTGCCTGCTCTGCCAAAACCGTGGTGTAGATTTTGTTTTGAGGAAGCTCGCCAAGCTCTTGCAAGATCTCTGTGCCAGTAAGATTTGCGGCCTCTTGAAGCGTTCTGCCTTTGACAAGCTCGCAAGCAACATCGGTTGAGGCTATTGCCGCGCAGGAGCCGAAAGTTTTAAATGTGGCATCTTGCACAACGCCGTCCTCGATCAAAAGATATATTTTCATCACATCGCTGCAACTTGTGCCGCCAACTTTGCCAACGCCGTTTGCGCCTTTCATGCCGCCAGCGTTTTGTGGATCTTGAAAAATGTCCAAAACTCGTTTTGTATACATATCTTATCTCCTCCCTGCTTTTGTGATTGGCGAAATTGAGCGCAGTTTTTTGACTGCGGCAGCAAGCTTTTCAACTGCATAGTCGATGTCGGCTTTTGAAGTGCTCTTGCCAAAAGAGAAGCGGATCGTGCCCTGTGCGATTTCATCCTCAAGCCCCATCGCTTTCAAAACATGAGATGGGCGCAGCACATTTGAAGTGCAAGCTGACGAGGTTGAAACTGCCACTCCGTCAAGGTCGAGGAGCATCAAAAGCGACTCGCCCTCCACCATTTCAAAAGAGATGCTGACTGTGCCGTTGATCTTTTGGTGTGTGTCGCCGTTGACTCTGATGTATTCGATGTTCTCTCTAACTTTGTCGAGGAAGTATTGTCTGATCGCTTTGAGCTTTTGCTGATTGACTGACATGTCGCGAACGGCAATTTCGGCAGCTTTTCCAAAGCCAGCGATCGCTGGAGTGTTGAGCGTTCCGCCGCGTTTGCCGCGCTCCTGATTCCCGCCAGAGATAAGCGGCTCGATTTTTATCCCATTTTTAAGATAAAGCGCGCCGCAGCCTTTTGGACCATAAATCTTGTGAGCTGAGATGCTGAGCGCATCGATTTCCATATCCTGAACATCGAGTTTGATCGCGCCAAGCGCTTGAACCGCATCAGTGTGGAAGAGGATGCCTTTTTCATGCGCAAGTTTTGCGATGGTTTTGAGATTTTGGATCGTGCCGACTTCGTTGTTCACCGCCATGATCGAAACCAAGATTGTGTCCTTACGCATTTCGCGCAAAAGGTCTGGCACGCTGACAATGCCGTTTGAGTCGACAGGAAGATAGGTGATCTCAAACCCCTCTGCCTTCAAAGCCTCGCAAGCTTCCAAAACCGACTGGTGCTCGATTTTTGAAGTGATGATGTGTTTGCCTTTGCTGGCATAGGCATGAGCGATGCCTTTGATCGCCATGGTGTTGGCCTCACATCCACCAGAAGTGAAATAAATTTCGTTTGCATTTTTTGCGTTGATTGCCGCAGCAATTCGATCGCGAGCCCTGTCAAC
>CALVZD010000034.1 GCA_944372435.1 uncultured Clostridia bacterium
GGCGTTTCGGCAAGCGTCATGCGCACAAAAGGCAAGCTGACCGACAGCTACAACTCTCGCACCAAGGAGATCAAGTTGTCGGAGCCGGTCTATGACTCAACCTCCGTTGCAGCGATAGGCGTGGCAGCTCACGAAACCGGGCACGCAATTCAGGACGCCAAAAAATATGTTCCGATGAGGCTGCGCACGGCCGCCGTAAAGTTCAGCAACTTTGCCTCCTCACTCTTTATGCCATTGATTTTGCTTGGCACGATGTTTTGGTTTGTGCTCGCAGGCACGCTGGTTGGTTTGATTTTTATCGTCGTCGCTCTGCTTCTGTTTATCCTCGGCTTTGTTGTCAACCTTGTCACACTGCCTGTCGAACTCAACGCCTCGCGTCGCGCAAAAGCCGCACTTAGCGACGCTGGCATTTTGACAGCAAACGAGCAAAAGATAGTGAAAAAAGTGCTAAACGCCGCCGCCTTAACCTATGTAGCCTCACTTGCAGTCAGCCTGATCGCTCTATTGCGCCTCATCTTTTTCTTCGTCGCAGCGTCGGATAAATAAAAAAAGAGAACCGTGTTCTCTTTTTTGTTTTAAAAATTAGTTTATGAGGGTGTTTTTTAGTTTTGCAATTTCTTCATAAAACGTCATATCTTTCCCTTTGTTTTAAATAGATCAAAACACAATTTTGCTTGCAATCAGCTGAGGCAGATCAGCGATGTTTACACGCTCCTGCTTCATGCTGTCGCGATCGCGAATCGTGACGGTGTCGTTTTCGAGAGTTTCAAAATCGATAGTCACGCAGAACGGAGTGCCGATCTCGTCTTGCCTGCGATAGCGCTTTCCGATCGAGCCTGCTTCGTCGTAATCACACATAAAGTGAGGGGCGAGCTTGGAGTAAACCTGTTTGGCTTTTTCGGAGAGATTTTTTTGAAGAGGCAAAATTGCAACCTTGAAAGGTGCGATCGCTGGATGAAAGTGCATCACAACGCGAGTTTCTCCATTTTCCAAAGTCTCTTCGTCATATGCGTCACACAAAACAACGAGCGTGAGCCTGTCGGCACCGATAGAGTATTCGATGACATTTGGCACAAACTTCTCACCGGTGAATGGATCGGTGTATTCCATCGACTTGCCGGAAAACTCTTGGTGGCGCGAAAGATCGTAGTTCGAGCGGTTGTGGATGCCGTTGAGTTCGTCCCAACCCATAGGGTAGTTGTATTGAATGTCGCAAGCGGCCTTTGCGTAGTGCGCGAGTTTGTCGTGATCTTTAAAGCGCAAATTTTCTTTTTTAATGCCAAGATCGGTCAAAAAGTCGAACGCTTTTTGCTTGAACAGGTCATAGAACTTTTGATCGTCGCCGTCGCGGCAAAATTGCTGGTGCTCCATCTGCTCAAATTCAATCGTGCGAAAGATGAAGTTGCCAGGGGTTATTTCGTTGCGGAAAGCCTTGCCGATCTGCGCGATGCCAAACGGCACCTTTGCGCGCATAGATCTTTGCACATTCAAAAAGTTGACAAACTCGCCCTGCGCGGTTTCTGGGCGGAGATAAATCTTGCTCGAAGAGTCATCCACCACGCCGCGAGAGGTTTCAAACATCAGGTTGAACTGCCTGATCGGCGTCCAATCGCACTTGCCGCAGTTAGGGCAGCACAGGTGGTGCTCGGCAATATAGGCTTCCATTTGCTCATTCGTCATCGTATCAGGGTTGACCTTGCCTTTTGCGTGCGCGGAAATCAAATTGTCGGCCCTGCACCTTGATTTGCAGTTTTTGCAATCCATTTTTGGGTCCGAAAACGATGCGGTGTGGCCGCTGGCATCCCAAACGCGAGGGTTCATGAGTATCGCGGCGTCAACCCCAAAGCTGGTAGGGCACTCCTGCACAAACCTCTTCCACCAAGCGCGCTTTATGTTGTTTTTGAGTTCAACGCCCACAGGGCCATAGTCCCAAGTGTTGCCCATGCCTCCATAGATTTCGCTTCCTGCAAAGATGATGCCTCTGGTTTTGCAAAGGTTGACGATTTTGTCGAGATTTTTAAGTTTTTCCATGTTTTTTCTCCTTTTAAACAAAAAACCCTATGCCAAAATTGACATAGGGGCGATTTTTGGTCGCTGTTCCACCCTAATTCGCGCTCGCGGCGCCTCATTTTTGCCTTTACGCCGGCAAGCGTCAGCTCAGGAGTTGCCAAGTCCTTCACAGCTAAAAACATTCTATGCCTTTTTTGCGTTTTTGTCAAGAATTTTTGCAATTAAAAATCAAAATATTCTTTGCAAAATTAAAATGTGAATTGTTTTAAAATAAATAAATGCAAAAGCGAAATTTGGTTATACAATTTTTCTTTTTTGTTTAAAACGCGAAAAAAGGTCAATTTTTTGAGTTTTTTCAAGTTTTTTAATTATTTTTTTTTGAAATTAATTAAATTTTTCTGAAAATTCCTCATAGGTCATAGCGCGGTCAAGGATGTGGTTTTCATCGCGAATGTCGATGATTCTGTTTGCAACTGTTTCGATGATCTCTTGGTCGTGCGAGGCAAACAGCAATATGCCTTTAAAGTTTTTCATGCCATTGTTTAAAGAGGTGATGCTTTCAAGGTCGAGGTGGTTGGTTGGCTCGTCCATTATGATCAGGTTTGCGCCTTCAAGCATGGTTTTGGCAAACATGCAGCGCACCTTTTCGCCTCCTGAGAGCACATTCACCGGTTTCATGTTCTCTTCGCCTGTGAAAAGCATTCTGCCCAGCCAGCTGCGGATGAAGGTCTCGTTTTGATCTTTTGAATACTGCCTTAGCCAGTCGACCAGCGAAAGCGAGCAGCCCTCAAAAAACTCGCGGTTGTCTTGTGGAAGATAGCTGACCGAGATCGTCTTTCCAAAACGAACGGTGCCGCTGTCAGCCTGTTCCTTTCCGGTCAAAATGTTGAAAAGAGTGGTGATAATTTGGCTGTTTTGCGCAAAAAAAGCAATTTTTTGGTCTTTTTCCACATTAAAAGACAAATTGTTGAAGCATCCTTTTTTTGTCAAGCCTTCGACTTTCAAAATTTCTTTTCCTATTTCTTGCTCAAACTTAAAGTCGACAAACGGATATTTTCGCGACGACGGCTTGATGTCCTCAATCGTCAGCTTTTCAAGCTCGCGTTTGCGGCTGGTCGCTTGTTTGGATTTTGACGCGTTTGCAGCAAACCTTGCGATAAACTCCTTCAGCTCTTTTGCGCGCTGCTCAGCCTTTTTGTTTTGATCGCGCAGCTGCCTTGCAATCAGCTGACTTGATTGATACCAAAAGTCATAGTTTCCGATGAACATGTTTATCTGCCCAAAATCGACGTCGCAGATGTGCGTGCAAACCTTGTTCAAAAAGTGGCGGTTGTGGGAGACTATTATGACGGTGTTTTCAAAATCCAGCAAAAAGTTTTCCAGCCAAACCACGGTTTTAAAATCGAGGTTGTTGGTCGGCTCGTCGAGGATGAGGATGTCGGGATTGCCAAAAAGCGCCTGTGCAAGCAGCACTTTCACCTTTATTTTGGGGTCGGTTTCACCCATGAGGTTATAGTGCTCCGACTCCTTTATCCCCAGATTTTGCAGCAATGTTTTGGCTTGTCCTTCGGCTTCCCAGCCGCCAAGCTCGGCAAACTCGGTTTCAAGGTCGCCCGCGCGGATGCCGTCCTCCTCAGAAAAATCTGGCTTTGCGTAGAGTGCATCCTTTTCTTTCTGAATCTCCATAAGGCGCTTGTGGCCGAGCAAAACGGTGTCCAAAATCGTTTCGTTGTCATAGGCGTTTTGGTTTTGCTGCAAAACGCTCATTCTTTCGCCTGGCGACACAAAAATCTCGCCGGTGTTTGGTTCGAGCTCACCGGTGAGGATCTTCAAAAATGTGCTTTTGCCTGCTCCGTTTGCGCCAATTATGCCATAGCAGTTGCCCTTTGTGAACTTCAAGTTGACATCTTTGTAGAGCGTTCTGCCGCCAAAAGCGAGCGAAATGTTGGTTGCCTGAATCATATGCAAAACTTCCTTTTAACAAAATTGATTATAGCTGACCTGGCGAAAAAAGTCAATCGTTTCTCGTCAGCAAAATCTTTTCAGCGCAATAATTTGCGAAAAATATCAAAAAAATAGCAAAAAAAGTTAAAAAAATGGCCAAAAACTTGAAAAAATTAAAAAATTGGCATTTTTTTGTCTTAAAAAAGGCTGCAAAAAATGTTTTCGATTTTTTTGAAAATTTTTTTTGTTATATATTTATTTATAAAAAATTTCAAAATTTGTTTTGAACGCTTGATGTTTTTTGTCAAAAAAAGTATAATTAAATTGTAATTTATGCAAAAAATAACCTTGAAAAGGTTAAGGAGGAATATGAAACTCAAAGCACCAAAGACTTGGCAAATGGTTATGATATTTGTCTCGATAGTTCTCCTCGCCGTTGGCGGTGGAATTTTGTATGTTTATTTGACAGGTGGGTTTGACGAGGATGTCACCTATCCAGAAAGCATCGACGTTTTGGATTCAGACTCGGTCTACAACTCCACCACGAGGCAATATGAGGCGGTCGAAGATTTTGAGCTGACCTTCACAACGAGCACTGAAAGCGTCAACAGGGGCGGCATCACGCTCAGCTTTCCTTCCGGCGTTGCAGTAACGCGCGACCCTGAAAACGGCACGATCTCTGACGGCGTTATTGTGGTTCCAGAAAACTTGGTGCTTGATCAGGCGTTCACGGTTTCGCTGGTGCAGCAGGCATATGACAGCACAACGTTCGAGCTCGTTGAAAATGTGGAAGAGCACGAGGGCGACGTGACCTACATAAACAAGGGTGGCATTTCACAGCTTGTCATAACCTCACAAAACAACACCGATTTCAACAGGCAGATCACGATCGCGGTCGATGTTCCGGTGCATGAGCTTGACATAAAGTTCGTCGACGAGACCACCGGCTATGAGTATGACGCTGCCGGAGGCTTTGTCATCCCAGAGGGCACCAACTTCACGGCAGTGCCAGTTTTCAAACCGGAGGCGAGCGCCTATCAATATAGCGACAACCTTAACAGCGCGATCGCAAACAAACGCGAAAAGAGTGTGTTTTACGACCTTGGTGAAGGTGTAGACGGCATAACGCTCAACTATACCGACAGCGGCGTTTACTTCACTGCGCACGAAGAGGTTTCGAGTGGCAACATTGTCTATGCCTTTGCTTTTGCAAACGCACGAGAGGAAAAGGCGTTTGCCGATAAAAACCCCTCGCTTCAAGGGAAGGCTTTCTACGACGAGGCCATCAGCACGCTTTCGAAAAGTGACAGCGCGGTCACCGGCAATGCGAGCGTTTCGGTCATCGAGGCAAATGTGGGGCTTTTCAGCGTGGCACAAAACACCGAAGCAAACCCATACGAGCTCAGCGTTGACAGGCTTTTCACAATCAAAGCTGGCAACGATGCGTCAGAGGGCGCAGCACTGAGCGCAGTCATTCAAGACATCCACGGCGCTGACCTTTCAGGCATGATCAGAGGCATCGGCGCGAGGATCATCTCTGCCACGAATTCAAACGGTGGCGATATGTTAGCAAGCGTCGAACTACGCGGCGGAGAAACGAGAACAACAGCCGACGGACAAAATTACACCATGATCAACTCGTCGGTGCGCGACCTTGCCGAGTCATACTTTGAGCTTTCGTCAAGCGCAGAGGGCTCCATCCAGATCGGCGTGGTTTTGCTTGTGCAAGACGAGGAAGGGCGCTACAATGTTTTCGGCGAAGAAAAGGTTTTCTACGCCACAGTGACAACCCATGTTGAAGACTCGGTTTCGTGGGATACGCAAAACTGGGCTGATATCGACGGCATAACGATGAAAATCATCTATGATGGAGGAGAAGCCGTTGCAACCGAATATCCACACGACCTTTCAGATTTTGCAGTCGTGCCAGAGGGCAACGTTTATCAAACCAAAATGTTCTTTGTTTA
>CALVZD010000035.1 GCA_944372435.1 uncultured Clostridia bacterium
CCTTTGCGCAGATACATCGATGTGCCGCTGATGCCGACAGCTGACGGATCAATTTCAAAAATCTCGTCCAAGTTTTCTGCATTTTCGATGGCAGTGATTGCAGTCATGATTTTGGTCGTGCTTGCCATTGCAAGCGGAGCCTGCTCGTTTTTGGACGCAAGCACTCTGCCTGTGCTCGCCTCGATGAGACACATCGCTTTGGCAGATGTTGAAACCTCGCTAAGAGCGCTCAGCGAGGTGACAGACCTGATCATGCCATAAAAGTAGGAAAAAGCGATTGCGCCGACAAGCAGCAAAACGAGCGCTGTTGTGAGAGCCGCTTTAATCTTTTTCATCGCTTTCCTCCGGTTTTTCTACCTTGGCAAGCAAAGCATTGAAGATGTTGAGAAGCGTTTGATAAAGCGATTTGTTTTCAACATTGACAAACTCAACTTTGTTTTGCAAAATCACCAAAAAGCCAACAGGCGTCACACTCATTCCACCACTTGACCCACCTGCCATTGGAAAATGATTTGCCACCCTACGCGATGAAAGATCTGCATATTCGCCGCCGCCGACCACATATCCGACACTCACTTTTGAAATTGGAATTATCGTCGTTCCATCGTCTGTGATCACCTTTTCACCAACGATCGTTGACGAATCGACGATTGTTTTTATTTTTTCCATAGATGAATTGATCAAGTCGTTTATCGTTTCGCTGCTTGTATAAAACTTCATAATACCTCCACATCTTGTAGGTATTATGTCATAATACCTACGATTTAGCAGTTTTTTTCTTACTTAGAATGAGCGAATTCAAAAAAGAATATACAACATCAAACAAAGAAAGGCTGACACAAAAGTCGGCGGCGAGTTCTGCCACCTTGCTGTTGAAAGAGACATTGTCATAAACACCGAGCGAAGCGGTTGGTCGAGAGTTTTTTAGGCTCGTAAAAAATATAAGCAAAAATGCGTTGACAAAGCCGCTCGCCATGCTGGTCAAAAAGGCATCTTCAAGGCCAAGATGATACCACACTTCCAAATATTTTAACCTCGCTTTTTGTTTGACTTGTCGAGAAAACTCCTCGATGAGCGCGATCTCTGGCGATGAAAAATCGAGTTGCTTTTCGCTGACGCTTTCTTCATCTTTCAATCTCACCGAATTTTTGTATATCTCAAAAAGATAATACTTTAACTTTATTTTGGCAAGATAGATGCATATCACGCCACTGTTTTCCAAAATATTGTATGAAAGCTTGACTTCCAAAAAAACCGGCAGCATGAGCAGAAGTATAAAAAAGGTTGGAATCAAAAAATACAGGCTTTGCATAAAGGTATTTTTTGTAAATTTTGATTTTTAATACTTGGCGGTCAGTTTGATTTTTTTAGTTCTTGACAAAGTTCAATTTTGTTGTATAATATTGACATGCCTAACAATATCATGAGCAACGAAAAACTTTTGGAATTTTTGCAGTCTGATAACCCGCAAAAAATTGAGAGTGGGCTTTTGAAAAGTGAAGTCCGCAAAGCCTATCTTTTTGCCCTTGCAAAACACAACGGACAAGTGAGAGCAAATGGCGAGCCATATATCAACCACCCTATCACGGTGCTTAAATTTGTTATGGAATACAATCAAGACAGAAACGTCATGCAGGCAGCACTTTTGCACGATGTTTTGGAAGATACCAAAACGAAAACTTTGGAACTAAGAAAAAACTTTGGCCAAAAAACCACCGCGCTTGTTCAAGAGCTGACCCTGCCAAGACTTTTAAAACGCAAAAACAAGGCCCTTTATCTTTCAAAAAAGGTGCTGACTATGTCTGACAACGCACTGCTCTTAAAGCTCTGCGACAGATATGCAAATGTTTTGACCTTGGACAATTTCAACGAATATCACGCCAGCAAAGTTGACTTTGAAACGCGAGAGATCATGTACTCACTACTTGAAAACCGCAAGCTTAATGAGGCTCAGGAAGAGCTCGTCGAAAAGATTTACATAGCGCTTGAAAAATAAAAACCGCGAATGATCGCGGTTTTTGATTGCTTTGAAAACTGATGCGATAAAGATAAATTCGCTTTCAAGTTTTTTATGCCCGCAAGGTCAAGCGCTCGCTTTGGCAGCTGCTCGCTTTGCCTGTTTTTTAGCCTTTTTTTCTTGCAGCTTTTTGACTTTAGAGGCCGGTTTTGTTTTTCTCAACATTCGTTTTATGTTGGCGTTGACTTTTGTATAGTCGATGTCGCTGTCCTCATAAACGGCTGAGCACTGCATCATATCCTCGGCAACTCTTCTTGTTGCGTGAGGTCGCCTTATGCGCGCCACATTTTTTCGCATGTTGACAAGCTTTTCTGGATTGTTCAACAGCTCAGTCAAAATCTTTATCAAATGGCGATCGCTTTTGTATTGCAGCGCAGCACTTTCTTTGACGAGCATCTCAGCATTAGCTATTTCTTGTTCTGGCAAGTTGCTGCAACAAATGATAGGAAGCCCTATGTTTGCAGCTTCTGTAGTCGATAACCCCCCAGCTTTGCCAACAATAACATCAGATGCGCTCATTAACATTTCCACATTGTTTGCAAATCCTAAATTTAACAATTTAATACTTTTAGGTACCTTTAATTTGTCTATTTTTCTTTTTCCTTTTACATCTCTAGCATTAGGGACTATAATTTGAAGCTCTCGACCTTTTATGTTGTCAATAATATTTTTAACTATTTTGTAATTACCGCTCCAAAATCCTCCCCCATACATTACCAAAATAGTAAAAACATTTTGTTTTAAATTTAGGCGCTTTCTAGCAATTTCTTTGTCTATCCCCTTTGCAAACTTAGTTTTAACTGTAATGCCATATGGTAAAAGCTGCTCTTCTCGATAACCTTTTTCTAAAAGCGTTGGGAAAAATCTCTCATGAGGAACAAGCAAATAATCTATACCTGTGGCAGCCTCCCAAAACGGGCAAATTATATGATCGGTTATCATCGCAAATGTCTTTGCAGGAACCGAATAGCACTTCCTTAAATTAGAAATCATTATTGCGGGAAGAAAGTGTGAACAGAGAATGGCGTCTGGTTTAAAATCATTAATCAGTTTTAAAACTTTGTCATAAAAATTAAACAATCCACTTTGGACTGGAGATTTGTAATATTTTTCTGGGTTTGCTTTTTGATAAAACTTGAAAAAGCTGTTATATACCGGTCTAAGATGCTTTACAGCAATACCATATCCGGTTTCTTGCACCCAGATGAACGCCTTGTTTTTGCAAAATTCATGCAAAAGATCCACCACCTTAACCTCTGCGCCCTGCCTTTCAAGCTCTTCTTTGACCGCGTTTGCCGCAGAGTTGTGGCCATTGCCAGCTGTCACTGTGAAAATTAAAAATCGCTTCATGTTTTCTCTCTCTTTTTTATGTATACTTTGATTTTACATTTTTTTTGCAATCTTTGCAAATGATTATGTGCTTTTTTTAAAATTGAGTATAATATTGTTGTGGTTGGCAACACAGCCCGCCGCAGGACATGCGCGCCTCGCGCATGGCAAAACCGGAGGTTTTGCGGAATTTTGCGGAGCAAAATTCGTCCTGCGGCGGAGAGAGAAGGAGAACATATGAAAAAGGCATTTGACAATGAAAAATACATAAAGCTGCAACAAAAGCACATTCAAGAGCGAATAAAGATGTTCGGCGGAAAATTGTATTTGGAGCTTGGCGGCAAACTGTTTGACGATCTGCATGCGTCGAGAGTTTTGCCAGGGTTTGATCCGAGCGTTAAAATCAAACTTTTGGAAAAGATGAAAGACAAAGTCGAGATCATCATGTGCATCTCAGCCAATCACATTGAAAAGAACAAAATTCGTGCAGATCTAGGCCTCAGCTATGACGACGAGGTTTTGCGCCTTATCGACCAATTTCGCAATCTTGGGCTGTTTGTATCCTCGATTGTCATCACTCTTTACAAAGGGCAATCCTCTGCGACCAAGTTTGCTCAGCTGCTCAAAAACCGTGGCGAGAAGGTCTATTTTCACAAATACACCAAAGGCTATCCTAACGACATCGATGTTATCGTTTCTGATGAGGGCTATGGCGCAAACGACTATATTCAAACGACCAGACCTCTCGTGGTTGTAACGGCTCCGGGGCCATCTAGTGGAAAACTGGCAACCTGCCTGAGCCAGCTTTATCATGAAAACAAGCGCGGTGTTAAGGCAGGATACGCAAAATATGAAACCTTCCCTATTTGGAATCTGCCGCTCAAACATCCAGTCAACGTGGCATATGAAGCCGCAACCGCGGATATAAAAGACGTCAATATGATCGATCCATATCATTTCAACCACTACGGAAAACTTGCCGTAAACTATAACCGCGACATTGAGGTTTTTCCTGTTTTAAAAAATATTTTAAAGAAGATTCTCAAAAAGGATATATATTTTTCGCCAACCGATATGGGCGTGAATATGGCAGGTTTTGCGATCGTTGACGACGCTGCAGCGCAGGAAGCGAGCATTCGTGAAATTTTGCGCCGTTACTACGCCTACTCTTGCGCATACAAAAAAGGTCAGACCTCATATGACGCAGTGGACAGGATGAAAATGCTTTTAAATGAGCTGGAACTTTCTCCAAAAGACCTTGATGTAGCTCAATTTGCAAAGCGTTTCAGCAAAGAATCAGGCAGGCCTTGCATGGTGATCAAGCTTGAGGACGGTACCGTTGTTGCCGGAAAATCAAAGGATCTTATCTCCGCTCCTGGCGCGGCGGTTTTGAACGCGCTCAAAACGCTTGCCGGCCTTGATGACAAGCCTCTCATCAGCGACGAGGTGCTTTTGCCAATTCTTAAACTCAAAACTGAGGTTTTAAAATCCACAAGCTCACAGCTTTCGCTTGACGATGTGCTCATCGCCCTTTCGATAATGTCAGTGAAATCTCAAGACGCAAAAAAATGTTTGGATGCTATTCCAAAACTCAAAGCTTGCGAGGCGCACTCGACCTACATTTTGTCGCCGGCAGATGAGGCCACCATCAAAAAACTTGGCATCTATCTTTCCAGCGAGCCAGAATTTTTGGACGGAAATCTCTTCGAAAATTAAGATTTGTCAATTTTTTTGATAAATTTGATTGACAAGCAAGCTGCGAATCATGTATAATATGGATACATCTTTGCGAGGTGTTACATATGTGCAACTTTTGCAAAGATAAAGTCAGCTTGAAAACTGACGACACAATTTAATATGCTGCAATCCTGTATGTTCTGTATTGATATAGTCGCGTAGCTCAGTTGGTTAGAGCTCTCGCCCTGCTGCCGAGGTTTCGCAGAAACCGACGCCAAGGTTCTGCCGCAAGGCAGGTTCTTCTAAGGTGGGGGCCACCGACGCACAGACATTCTTACAGGAAAACAACCCAATATAGTCGCGTAGCTCAGTTGGTTAGAGCACCACCCTGATAAGGTGGGGGTCGGTGGTTCGAGTCCACTCGCGACTACCAGAAAAAAATCGAGAGCAAAATGTGCTCTCTTTTTTTATCTCCCCCACCTTTGCACTGCAAAGCAGTGCGCAAGGCAAAAGCCTTGCGTCAGGGTGGTCATCCTGTTAGCCTGCGCATCAATTCGCAAGAATTGATATAAGCGTGGGGGTCGGTGTCGGAGCGGCCAAGATGCGTGCG
>CALVZD010000036.1 GCA_944372435.1 uncultured Clostridia bacterium
GACAGAGCGGTTGCAACAGCAAAGATATATGTCACCGAAAATCCAACAGGCCCTATCACAAACCTGCCAAACAAACTGACGATATATCTTTTGGATAAAAATATTAACGAAGCAAGACAAGCAGGCTTTGACAATGAGCACACCTTTGTTTCCTACAAAGATTACACCCTCTCATCAAACGGAAACTCCGCCAAAATCACTAAGAATACAATCACAGCAAACAAAGAGGGCCTCACAATCTTCACTTTCACAAACGGAGACCAAAAACAAACGGTAGAAGTGGAGGTGCTTTCAATCCAACCAACCTTAACACTTCCAGAAAGCATATCACTTTCGTTAAACGAAAAATATGACCTTGCATATATCCTTACTCCGTCATATTACACAGGCGCGGTGGAGATCACCCTAAAAGAAAACGGAACAAACCTGACGATCACAGACCTTTCTGTCACAGCAAAGCAGCCTGGCACGACGACACTGCTTGTCTATCTCAACAACACTTTGCAAAAAGAGATCCCAGTGAGCGTTGCATATGACGAAGAGGTCAAACTCATTTTGCTTTCACCTGCAAGAGTTGACGGTGACACGATTTATACGAGTTCCAAGATTTTCATATTTCAAACAAACATCGACTCCTCTGAACCTGTCATCTCAGCAACAGGCGGAGATGTGCGCAAAGAGCTTGACACAATCATCCTGACAAACTTCACCTCAGCTCGCGTCGTGATCTCGTATCCAGACCTCAACAAAACTTTGGCGTTCTTTGTGGTGAGAGAGTAAAAAAATCTGCGCTGCTTGCTGTTGCGTGGAATAGCGATGACTGGACTTTTGAAGTTCTTGAAACTCATTACAAAACCCTCGTCAGATACCTGAACCTGACCGATTGTGGATGCGTGCTTGGCAAAGGTTGTGGCACTCCAAGTATGACGGCTCGCTCAAAATATTTGGCTCAGGCGTTTGAGCTTGGCGCAAATTTAAATTGAAAATTAATAAAAAAGAGAGTTTGTTTCAAACAATGAAAAAACTCTCTTTTTGTTTTTAGCTTTTCAAGCTTTGTTTTTTTTGTCAAATTTCAGTGCGAGCAGTTTTTCAAGCTTTTCAAGCTCTTCTGGTTGCGCAAAGCCTGCCTTGCTGACATAGAGGGTTATGTTTTTGTCCACTGAAAGCAGCAGGTATTTTTTTGTCGCCTTGTAGCCCTTCATATTGGCAAACTTTGCCGAAAGCCTTTCTGATGCTTCTCCGCTCGAAGCCTCCACCTCAACGCGGTCGTCAAAAAAGTCATAGTCATATTTTGTTGCAACAGGGATCAGCTTGTTTTGTTTTAGCATCAACAGTTTTAAAATCACAAAATAACCAGGCAAGGTTATTGCGCCGAGCACGACAAAAAACACGCTTTCAAACACAAACTGACCGTCTCTGACTCTGAAAGCGAGCAGCACAAACGCCACTGCAAAAATTGCCACAATCCAGCAGCTTTTTAAAATTGAAATGTTCTGCATGTGCAGGATATCTTTTTTTGTGAGAATTGTCTCGTTTGACGCGATGTGCATAATTTCCTCCAAACACGACAAATTATAGCCGTTTTTTTGCAAAAAGTCAAAGCTTTTAACATTTTTCGATAAGTTAGCATAAAAAAGAAAAATGAAACCTAAAATTTTAAAACCAAAATCAGTTTCAATTTCAAAAGAGGTAAAGTTCGGCTGCGGTGTGACGATTGGGCCGAATGTTGTGATTGAGGGCGAATGCGTTATCGGCGACAATGTCACGATCGGCGCAAATTCGGTGATAGTGAAAAGCAGCATCGACAGCGGCACAAAAATATTTTGCAGCGTCATTGAAGAGAGCAAAATCGGCGCGAATTGCTCGCTCGGCCCATTTGCTCACCTCAGACCGCACTCAACGCTTTCTGACGGTGTCACGATCGGCAATTTTGTTGAGGTCAAAAACTCGAGCATAGGTCGCGGCAGCAAAGCTGCGCATCTGGCTTACATAGGCGATGCCGACATCGGTGAAAATGTCAACATCGGCTGCGGCGCAATATTTGTAAATTACAACGGCAGAGAAAAAAATCGAACTGTTGTTGGAGATGAAAGCTTTATCGGCAGCAATTGCAACATCATAGCGCCGGTCGTCATCGCTGAGCGAACATATATTTGCGCCGGCACAACGCTCACTCAGTCGACTCAAAAAAGCGACTTTGTCATCGGCAGGGTCAGGCAGGAAGCAAAGCCCGGAAAAGCAGAAAATTATTTGAAAAAGAGGTGAAAAGTGGGTATATATTTTGGAACGGATGGAGTGCGAGGGGTTGTCAACAACGACCTGACCGAAGAGATTGCACAAATGGTCGGAAATTCGCTTTCGCGCAAAAAAAAGAAAGCCAAAATTTTGATTGCTCGCGACACGCGTCAAAGCGGAAGTTATCTTGTTTGCGCGCTTGCCACAGGCGCACTGAAAGGTGGAGCCAGTGTCGTTGACGCTGGCATTTTGCCAACCGCCGGCGTATCATATCTTGTCAAACTCAAAAAGTTCGATTTTGGTGTGATGATCTCAGCTTCGCACAATCCAAAGGAATACAACGGCATCAAAATTTTCGACAAAACTGGCAGAAAATTGAGCGAAAAGGAGGAGGCCGAGCTTGAGCGCTATTTTGGCTGCCCGCAAATCTTGCCATCGCTGAAAGTGGGGGAATACAAAAGTCGCCCAGCTTACAAAAACCTGTACCTCGAATATTTGACATCTTGCGCTGGAAATTTGGCAGGGCTGAAAGTTGTTTTAGACTGTGCAAACGGCGCAGCGTATCGAGTTGCGCCAAAAGCTTTTTCGAGTTTAGGCGCTTGCGTCAAAAAGACGGCATGCTCCTCTTCTGGGCTCAAAATCAACGAAAAGTGCGGCTCAACGCACATAGAAAACCTGCGCAAAAAAGTGCTGCAAGAAAACGCTGATGTCGGCTTTGCTTTTGACGGCGATTCGGATAGAGTTATCGCTGTCGACGAAAAGGGTCGAGTTTTTGACGGCGACATGCTGCTATACATCCTTGCGGTCGATATGCACGAAAAAGGGCTTTTGAACGGCAACACCGTGGTGGGCACAAGCCACACCAACACAGGGCTTTTGATCGCGCTAAACAAAAAAAAGATCAATCTCATCCGAACCGATGTCGGCGACAAATATGTCATCGAAGCCATGGAAAAAATGAATCTGACTTTGGGCGGAGAGCAGTCGGGGCATATAATCATGAAAAACCTGTTGCCGACTGGCGATGGCGTGCTTTCGGCGCTGAGGATCGCCTCAGTGATCAAAGAAAAAAACAAAACTCTGTCTGAGCTTTTTGACGCAAAGCTCCTCACACAAAAAAACAAAAACATAGTCGTCAAAGACAAGTTGAAAGTGTTAAACAACGAAAATCTTTCTCAAAAAATTTTGCAGATTTCAAATGAAATCGCGCCGGCTGGCAGAGTGCTTGTCCGCGCCAGTGGAACCGAGCCTAAAATTCGGTTGATGATCGAGCATCCTGATGAAAAAAAGGCGGAGCAGTATCTTGCTGAACTTGAAAAAATCATCGTCAGCATCTAGGCTTTTTTGCTCTTTTTTGTTTCGGCAACCGATTGTTTGAGCGCGTCCATCAGGCTGATGACATTTTTCGGTGCGCGCGGCTTTTTGGCGGCGGTGATCTTTTCACCGCTGATTTTTGTCTCTATCGCTTTTATCACCTTTTCTCTGTATTCGTCCTTAAATTTTTCTGGCTGAAAGTGCGAGGCCATATTCTTTATCAAATTTTTGGCAAGGTCGAGTTCGGTTTTTGAAAGCTGACTGCTTTTTAAAGCAGGCGCCTCCTGAATTTCGTCGCTGAAATGCAGCGTGCTCAAAATCATCTTTCCATTTTCTGCTCTGAGGCAGACCAGCTGCTCTTTCGTGCCCAGCACGGTTTTTGCTATCGCCACCATTTTTTCCTCTTCGAGCGCTTTCAAAAGCAGCAAAAAGGCTTTGTCGGCGCCTTTCGGTGCGGCGTAAAACGCGCGGTCATAAAATATCGGATCGATTTCGCTTTGCCTAACAAACTCGACGATCGCGATGCTTTTGTCCTTTGGCGATTTGATTTTTTCCAGCTCTTCGTCTGAGAGTGTGACATATTTTCCTGGCTGATATTCATATCCTTTCACAATGTCGTCGCTAGAAATGTTAGCCGGGCAATTTTCGCAGGTTTTGCGGTATTTTATGCGCTGCTTGGTCTTTTTGTAAAGCATATTGAAGCCTATGTCGTGCGATTTTACGCAGGCATGAAGCGAAATCGGAATATACACAAGTCCAAACTCTATCGCGGTTTTGTAGCTTTGCGCCATACAAACTCCTTTTTTGAAAGTATGTGTCTTTTGCAAAAATAAATTCTTTGAGCACATCTTTTGCAAAATATGTCACCGAAAACCCAACAGGACCTATCACAAACCTGCCAAACAAACTTACGATATATCTTTTGGATAAAAATATTAACGAAGCAAGACAAGCAGGCTTTGACAACGAATATACCTTTGTTTCCCACAAAGATTACACCCTCTCATCAAACGGAAACTCCGCCAAAATCACTAAGAATACAATCACAGCAAATAAAGAGGGCCTCACAATTTTCACTTTCACAAACGGAGAGCAAAAACAAACGGTAGAAGTGGAGGTGCTTTCAATCCAACCAAACTTAACACTCCCAGAAAGCATATCGCTTTCGCTAAATGAAGAATATATTCTTCCATATAACCTTACTCCGTCATATTACACAGGCTCAGCGGAAATCACCCTAAAAGAAAACGGAACAAACCTGACGATCACAGACCTCTCTATCACAGCAAAACAGCCAGGCACAACGACGCTGCTTGTCTATCTCAACAACACTTTACAAAAAGAGATCTCTGTGAGCATAGCATATGACGAAGAGGTCAAACTCATTTTGCTTTCACCTGCAAGAGTAGACGGTGACACGATTTACACAAGCTCTGATATATTCATATTTCAAACAAACATCGACTCCTCTGAGCCTATCATCTCAGCAACAGGCGGAGAGGTGCACAAAGAGCTTGACACAATCATCCTGACAAACTTCACCTCAGCTCGCGTTGTGATCTCGTATCCAGACCTCAACAAAACTTTGGCGTTCTATGTGGTGAGGGAGTGAAAAAATTGCCAAGAAAAAAATGAGCGAGATTTTTTGACCGCTTGAAAGCAGAAAACTTTTTGCTGAAACGGTTGCACACTTTCTTCTCGCTTTTATAAATTATCGAAAAAAATGCAAACAGTTTATGACAAATCAACAAAAGAAAAAATCGCTACATACCTTTGTTTGTAAGGCATATAGCGATTTTTGTGTTTGGTAGCGGTAACTGGGCTT
>CALVZD010000037.1 GCA_944372435.1 uncultured Clostridia bacterium
ACTCCTTTTGAATACCTCTTTTTTGTTGGCTGCTCTGCCAAAACATCTTTTTTCATTTTATCCTCCTATATCGCAAAAACGTGTTTGCCGATTGTGACGACAGTTGTTCGCGTAAAAATCCAGCTGCTTGTTGCAGTTGTCGGGTTGTAATAATAAAGACAGCCATATGTAGGATCCCAACCATTCATAGCATCTTTTGCTGCACTATATGCTGTGCTGTTTGGCTCGAGATTGATCTGTCCGTCATGAACCGCGGTAAACGCCCACGGTTGATAGATCACCTCAGCGATAGTGTTTGGAAATTCAGGGCTTTCCACCCTGTTCAAAACGACGGCAGCAACCGCAACCTGACCTTCATATGGCTCGCCGCGCGCCTCAGAGTAAACGCATTTTGCCAAAAGATAAAGGTCGCTGCCCGATTGAGCAACCTCCTCAGAATTCAGCGTCACGCCAAGCGCTTTGGCGGTTTTTGGCCCAACTATGCCGTCTGCCGAAAGGCCGTTTGCCTTTTGAAAAGCGATCACGGCGCTCCTTGTGCCCTGCCCGTAAACTCCGTCGACACTGCCCTTGTAGTAGCCAAGCTCTTTGAGTCTCTGCTGAATTGCCTTGTTTTCTGAAACTGTTTGCGCGACGCAAACCTGCATTCTGTCGGTCACTTGTGTCGTTTTGGCAAACACGGCAGGCGTCGCAAGCATGATCAGCCCAAGCGCAAGTGAGATTATCCTTGTTTTCATCTTTCCTCCTCTTTTGCAACAATAGTGCAAAAATCAAGTTACACTATTAATTATTTCCCAAATTTTTGAAATATAAACATAATTTGTCGAATTTTCACTTTTTGTAAAGCAAAAGGCTGGATAAACCAAACACCACCAGTTGTCGCCCTCGCCACTTCCAAGGTCCAAAATCACAGCCTCATACTCGCCTTCTGGAAGAGTGATGTCGTCATACACCCTCGTTGGAAATTGTTCGACAGCAACCCTCGCTTTGCCGCAATAATCAAACCCTTCGCTTGCCAGCACGGCGTCTGCAACCGCGTTGACATAATTCAGGTTTTTTTCAACGATCTCTTTGGCCTCAGCTTTGGTTTCCGCCTCGCTCAAAAGCGGAATAAGCGCTTCGACGACGGCATCTTTTACGAGATATTTCACTCTTTGATCCTCCGCCGAGTTCGAGTTGGCGCGAATGTGGATGCGCAGATACTCGGTTTTCACCTCCGTTTGAAACAAAGGCGCGCACGCCATAAGGACGGCCAAAGCTATCACACAAACACCACACACTATCCATTTCATAAACAAAAACTCCCCTCTTGCGAAAGGAGTTTTGACAGATAATATTCCAAAAAGTCGTTTATTTTGCGCTTTTTTTATGATTTTTTGTTAAATTTTTGCGTTTTGATAAAATATGAGCACATCACTGTTTTCAGCAAGCGGAAAAGAGAGTTCTGGATTTTGACGCGCAATATCGCTTTCTCTTGCCCGGCTAGCCTTTGCAACATCCCAAAGCGAGTCGCCCTCTTTTGCAAACACCACCTGCATCGCGTAGTCACGCTCAGGGATCTCTTCGCCCAAAGTCGCACCGGTGATAACCGCAGACACAGCGTCCTCACTCAAAGTCACGATAGCTTTGATCTTGCCGTCAAAGAAAAGCTCTCTGCCCTTTTTGACTGCAACGTCGACATCTGTGAGGATCGCATCGACCGAAACGATGCTCTCCTCTGTCGCTTTGGTTTTGTCTGAGATCGAGAACGGCACTTCAAGCTCAACCGAACTTATCGTGCCAGACTCGTCGTTGAGATAGACAACACTGGTTTTTGCTATGCCCTCAATCGTCAGCTCACCGTTGCTGACTGCGGTGTTTGTGACTTCGGCGGAACTTCCAAAGGTGAACAGAATTTTGTCAACGCGCGGCTGGCTTTCATCAAGCGAAAGTGATCCGTCGATTTTGCCCTCGACAAATTCGATCGGAAGCAGACGCGACATATTAAAGCTTTCCGTCGAGATTTCCACTTCGTGAGTGAGGCTGTAAAGATCCTCAATTGTTTTGACCGAGATCTCTTCATAGGCAAACGCGGTCACTTCAAACGGAAGGGTCGCAACCAGCTTGCTGCCTCGCTCCTCGTCTTCAATTTCAACTTTGACGCCGGAGTTGTTTATTCTGGCAAAGGCCTCAACCATGCTCTCTCTGGTCACGCCTTCAATTTCAAGCTCTTCTTTGAAAGAGTCGAAAAGCTGAACCGAATCAAACCTGTCGTCCTCGTCGACGAAAAGTATTCTTGCAAAAACATCGCCGCTGACCGAGACGAAATTGACGCCAGGCTCGGCATTTCGCACAATGACGCCTGTTTCGGTGCCTAAAACTTTTTTGATCTTTTGCCTGTGGGAGTGCTCTATCGTTTCACTAACCTGTGAGGAGGCGCTGCCAATATATCTGACCACCGAAATTTCGTCTTCTCTGAGGCAAACATCGTCGTCAGTGGAAGAAAGGCTGCTCACCTCTTCGCTGGATATGAGAATGCCGGACTGTTCGAGCGTGATGCCAATTTTTGCCTCATTGCCAGAAACCGAATCTATGCTGTGGTCGACAACTCGCAGTTTTATTATCGCCCTTTCACCACCACTAATTTCGTCGCTGGAAAATCTTGATGAGAACGGACAGCTTGCAAACGCGCTGTCAATCTCTCCGTTTTCAAGGCTATAAATCATGCACACATCAACATGGCCGGTGAAAGTTATGCTCCCTTCGCTGACCTCTTGATTGTCGTCAAAGGCCGAAATCGAAACCGCTTGCACTCTTGCGATCTCGCCATCTGCCGTCACAGTGCAGTTTAAATTCAGCTCGCTTTTTGGCAGACACGACTTTCTGACAACCTTAAAATTATTTGATTCAAACGACATATATCTCCCCCTCAATTTTGTTTACGCTAGTATTCTATTAACCGAAAAGGCCAAGTATTCCAAATGTTTAGAAAATTTGTTTTTGACAACAATTTTAAAAAAAAGTGAGGTGAAAATGAAAAGACCTGCCGAAAAACTTTCGAGCGTAAAAGAGCAGATCGCCGCCTTGAAAGGTGTGGAAGTTGAAATGAGCATTAATCGCGGAAGAAAAAAGATCGACATAGTCAGTGCGACGGTTGCGGATGTTTATCCCAGCGTTTTCACAGTCAAAATCAAAGGCGTCAAGCAAACGCTGCAAACTTTTTCCTATTTTGATGTGCTTTGTGGCAATGTAACCATACAAAATAGCTAAATTTCTGCAAAAAAGTTGTCAAAATATTTTGTTTTTTACACTTTTGTTGTTATAATTTCGATATGGATCAAACCTTGAAGAAAAACAAAAGAAAAGCGCTATTTTACACCATCTATCGCGGGCTTTCATACGATTGGTTTTTTATATATGCCATAGACAGTATTTATTATAACGAAGTAAAGCTCATGAGCTTTTCAGAGATTTCACTGCTTGTGACTGTCTCTTGCCTGACCTATATTTTGGTTTGCCTGCCGATCGTCAAGATCGTCAGAAAAATTGGCACCGTCACCTCTTCGCGCATAGGCACCGCGCTCTTTTTATTGTCGGCCATCATGCTGTTGTTTGATCCTTGGGTGATATTTGTTTCGCAACCGATTTTTGTCATCGGCTCTGCCCTAAAAAACACGAGCGAATCCAAAATTTTGAAGGACAACCTCAGGATGTATGGCATGAGCAAATACTATGCCAAATACAGCAGCATTTCGGTCTTTCTTTGGGCGTTTGTCAACACTCTTTCCACAATTTGCGCGGGCTTTTTGTATAACCTGTGGCCTTACGCCCCGATCGTCGCCTCCTGCGTGGTGATGGCGATAGCACTCGTGATGTCGTTTTTCATCAAAAACGAAAAAGAAATTTACAAAAAACAAAACAACCTGCCGGCTCACAATGTTCAGCTGGAAAAATTTGAAGCCTTCAAGCTTTTCAAGTATCACACAACCTGGCTTTTGCTTTTCTTTTCAATGATATTGTATGGTTTTATAGCAGGCACGATGGACATAAGCAAACAGGCGTTTCAAGAACTTTCGTTTTCGACCACAACGATCACCACAGTTTCGACGATCGCATATTTCATTCGCGCAGCGACGTCGTTTGTTTTCAGCTTTATCTACAACAAACTGCATTTCAAATCAGTCTATCTGCTCATCGCGCTGTCTGGAACAGGCGTGCTGCTGACCGGTCTTGGCGGACTGCTGACGACTGGCACAACGGCGCTCGTGCTGCTTTCGATAGGCATGATTTTGCTTTATATGACAAGAGACCCTTACGGCATTGTGCGAGAGGATTTTGTCATGAACAGCAACGGGCTGACCAAAAGGCAGACTCTGCTTCAAATAACCTACATCGGCAATTACTCTGGCAGGCTTCTCGTCTCGCTTGCAATAAGCGGACTGTTGCTTTCTCAGTCTGTGGCAGTGACCTACCTGATTTTGCTTGCCATGGTGCCGTTTATGATTTTGATTTCACTTTTGCTGCATCGCAAACAAAAGGCCAACAAATATGATGAGTTTTATTAATAGAATAAAAAATAATTATATAAAAA
>CALVZD010000038.1 GCA_944372435.1 uncultured Clostridia bacterium
TTTTTTTCCAGCCCCATAACGACATCGAGATTGTTGAGGCCGATGTCGACATCGACGAGCACAGTTCGAAAACCAAGGCTTGCAAGCTGAACTCCAAGATTTGCGCAAATAGTCGTTTTTCCAACGCCGCCTTTGCCACTTGTTAAAACGATTTTTCTTGCCATTCAAATCCCTCCTTTCAACACAAAAAATTTTACAGGAGAGATATAAAAAAAGAAAGAATAATTTTGTTGAAAAATCATTCTTTCTTGTCGAGTTTTTAATTGCTTGCAACAACCTTCAATAGCGCATCGTCAGAAAGCAGCTTTCCTGCCCCAAAGATCGCCAAATCCTCAGGAGTGTCAGATATTGAAAAGTTGTAGGAAAGGTTGCGTTTTAAAAAATCTTCAAAGCCAGCAAGTTGGCTCACGCCGCCTGTGAAAAGCACGCCTGCTTTGATTATGTCCGTCGAAATTTCTGGCGGAAGCGAATTGATCGTCACATTTATCGTGCGCACGACCTCTTCAAGATACGCCTCTATCACTCTGCGAATTTCGCGGCAAGAGACGATCCTGGATTTTGGCATATTCGCTTCGATATCCAGCCCCATAACCTCCATGTTGAGCGTGTCGTTTTTGTAAAGGCTGCCGATTTCATTTTTCACCTTTTCAGCGGTCGGGATGCCTATCATGATGCCATCTTTGCCGAGCGCAAGCGAGTTTGCTATCGCGATGTCGATCGCTTTGCCACCGATGCCGAGCGTGACGCCTTTGAGTATAGAGCCGAGGTTGACGACAGCGATGTCTGTCACGCCGCCGCCGATGTCGACCACCATGCTGGCTTTTGGCGACGCCACATTGACGCCATGACCTATCAGCGAACAGATCACCGACGGAATCAGCAGCACCTCGTTAAACCCAAGTTTTTCAAACAGCGAATAATACTTTTCTTGATCCTCTTTTGTCAGTCCACAAGGGATCAAACAGATCAAGTTTGCTCCCTTTCGAAAATTGACCTTTTTCAAAAAGGTTTCAAGCATGATTGCGGCATATTCAAAGTTTTCGATAACTCCGTTTGCCACTGGATTGAAAACTTCAACATCGTCGGTCGTTTTCCACAAAAGTTTTTTTGCTTCGCTGCCCACAGCCTTGACCTTGTAACCTTCAAGGCTGTTTTCCACCGCAAGCAAAGTTGGCTCTTTTAAAACAAAGCCCTGCCCACGAACAAAGATGTTTGTGTTTGTGCCGCCCAGCTCTATCGCATATTTATAGCGCATAAGAGCACCTCCTTAGATAAGTTGAAGATTCTTTTTGAAGAATTTGCGATAGTCTCTTGCAACCTTCATGCCCTGCATGATTTCATAGGTCGGATCGCCGTTGACAACCAGTTTCATGATGATCGAATCACCCAAAATGTCGCACATTACATCGGTGACAACCAGCTTTTTCGAGCTGTTGAGCGCCGCAGCCAGCCGAACGATAATGCCGAGCTTGCGCACCGCATTCAAATCTTCATCCGTCAAAAGATCCTTGTATTTCATCCATTTTGAAAGGCTGAAATTGTCGGCAAGTTGGCACTCGCAGATGAATGCGCCAAGAAGCAGATCCTTTTGGCTAACTCCGCACAGCCCAGAATTTAAAATCGCATAAAATCCGTGCTTTTCATAGTCTTCAAAGCTGATGCGCTTGCCGATGTCGAACATATAGGCAGCGACCCTCATCGGTTTGACATAAAGCCTTGGAAGTTTGTGCATAACTTTGAGTTGTTTGAAAAGTATGCCCGCCATGTTGGCAACGCGGTTGTTGATCGAAAGATCTGGTTTTTCGAACTCATATATGTTGCTGAATGAGCTCGCAAGCAGATCGGATAGTTTTTCTTGAACCTCGCCTGCAACGCTTGCGCTGACAAGCCCGTCGCGAAGGCAAGCTGTTGAAACTGTCACCTGCGGAAGTTTGAAGTGCTCATAGAGCGCAGCGACGATTGCAAGGCCAGAATAAAGCACCTCGGTGCGATCGTTGACAAGACCCTTGACCTTTTTGACTTTTTCAACATCGAGCCCGTTGACAAAGTCGACAACTGCCTTTTGTGTTTTAAACTCAACATCATAGTTGTTGTCGATTTCAAGAGGATATTTTGTCACCTTTTTGGCTATTCTGCCAAGGTTGACAAAAGGCACGCCTGCGCCGACGATAATCGAGTCTGCCTCAAACTTGAAGTCGCGCACTTTGAGCTCGGCTGCAAACAAGTCTTTCATCTGCGCAAAGCTTTTTTCGGCGCCTTCCATTATGTTTTCATAACCATATGGGATGCAAACAGAACCTAAGGTTGACCTGCGGTTGTAGCGGATCAAAAAGGTTTCGTTTTCGCCGACGAAAATAATTCCGCCCTTTGAGACATCGACCGAGTTTACGGTGGAGGCATAGATGTTTTTGACACACTCATCCTCAGTTAAAAAGGCAAAGTTGAGGCCTGTGTTGTTGAAGATTTCATCAAAAAAGCCTCGTTGATTGCGCGCCTTTGAAATGATGTTGTCGGCGACTGCAATTATCCTGCCCGCGCCCTCTTCCTCAATCACATTTCGGTAGATTTTGAGGATGGAAACGACATCGGTTATCGTTTTTGGACGGAGCAACTTTTCTTCGGAAATGTCGTTAAAAATCGAAACGGCGTCCTCTTCGCTCCTATTCAAACTGAATCTGCCGTTTTGAGTTTTGTAAATTGAAAGCTTGGCAAATTTGTCAGCAAGTTCTATGACTGCAATTTTTTCCACAATAATTCCCCTTTTAATCCCAGTCTATTGCGTTGACAGGACAGCTGGATGCACACGCACCGCAGTGAATACATTTTTTTTGATCGATCACCGCTTTGCCCTTGGAGTCAAACGAGATAGCCTCCACTGGGCAGATTGAAACGCAAGTGCCGCATCCAATACATTTTTTTTGATTGACTTTCATTCATATCTCCTTTGTCGACATTATATCACAAAGACCGAGGTTTGTAAACTGTTTTATCAAAAAAATATTCCTGCTTTTTTTGATAACGCAAAAATGTTACAAAACAAAAAAAGGCATTTTTTGCCTTTGATTTTTCATCAAATTTCAGGTTTTCTTTTTTTTGGGAAAAGCTTTGAAAAATTCAAGCACACTGAGCACGCACAAAAACGCGCCAAAACATTTTTTGAGTATCACACTAGGCAAAATCGTGGCAAGAAAAGATCCCCCAACAGCAAAAATGACACCGCCAAGGATAATCCAAAGAATGCCTTTTGTGGCTATAAGACCGTTGCGAGCGTGAATCCAAATCGAAAGCAAAGCCATGACGAGAAAACTCAGCAGATTTATGCCTTGACTGAGCTGTTGGTCAAACCCAAGAAAAATCGTCAGCATTGGGATGAGAATGGTGCCTCCACCCATGCCGAGACCGCCGAAAAAGCCGCCCAAAACCCCAAACAAAATTTGCAAAAAGATCATCATATCAAAAGCCTCACTCCGCCTGCGAGCATGACAAAAGCAAAGATGATGCGCACGACTTTTGACGGCAGCACTTTGAGCGCGATTGAGCCGACAATTCCGCCCAGCAGCACGCCAAGCCCAACTGTGAGAAGCGGAAGCGAAGAAATGGCGCCTTTGAATATATAAACAGCGCAGCTAATCAGCGACAACGGAAAGATCACGGCGATCGCTGTGGCGTGCGAACGCTTGTTGTCGAGTTTGAGCACTTTTTCAAGAGTTGGCACGCAAACCATGCCGCCGCCTCCGCCAAAAAAGCCGTTTAAAAAACCAATCACTCCTCCAAGAGCGATGAGAATCGACTTTTCTTTAAAATTTTTGAACTTTTTTGTGGCAAAACTCAAATTTTTTTTCATAATAATCTTATTCTTAGCAAAAAGTGTTTGATTATTAGAAAAAATTGTTGTATACTATATACTGATATTTTATTACAAGGATATTGCAATGACAAAGAAAAAAAATCGACTAAAAATTTTTGCGGCCTGCCTTGCTGGTTTGGCTGTGCCTCTTTCTCTGGCAGGCTTGAGCATGCCAGCTTCTTCCACTTTTGCAAGCGAAGGATATTACGCTCCCGTTGCAATCACAAACGGAGGCTTTGACTCTATCTCAGGCACCTACTATGAAGGCGACCCTACCGGCTGGACAAGACACCATGGCACAACAGGTGCCAAAACGATGATCATCGACACGGGATCAAATTTTTCGACCTATGCTTCCGGAACTTATTATCTGCGTGAAAACCCAGAAAACAACGGCGACGACAACAAAATTTTGATGATCAACTCGGCAAACGCCAGCCCTACCAGCGAAAACTTTAAGGCAAGAG
>CALVZD010000039.1 GCA_944372435.1 uncultured Clostridia bacterium
GAGTCGGAGGGCAGCTTTCCGTTTTCGCAGCTTTCAGGATCAGAGCCGGCTGGATATATCTACGCGCAGGTGATCGAAGAGGTCAAACTTCGACATTTTCCGGCAGAGCTTGTCGAGGCGGAGGCGGAGATGACTTTCGCGTATGACTACGCGACCACTCACAAACGCGTGCACTCGAATGCCGACTATACCTTCTCCGACAGCCTCTATCATCATGTTTGGCAGCAAAGCTACTCTGAGCTTGCAAATGCAAAGACTATTCATCTTTACACGGTCAGCGCAAATCGCGGTTGGTGGTATCTTGTCGCGCTCGGCGCAGCGCTCGTTGTGGCAGCGATCGGTGTGCCATTTTTGGCCAAACGAAACAAAAAAGTTGAGAAAAACAAGGAAAGTTTTGTTTAAGCTTTCCTTTTTTTATTGAAATTGACAAATTTTGTGCTATACTAATAGGGCAAAAGGACAAAATAGACATATGACAAACGACAAGATAAGAAACATTGCAATTATTGCGCACGTAGACCACGGCAAGACCTCACTCGTCAACGAGATGCTCAAACAGGGGCACGTGTTTCGCGAAAATCAGGTCGTCGAGGACCGCGTCATGGACTCCAATGCGCTTGAAAAGGAAAGAGGCATCACAATACTCGCAAAAAACACCGCCTGCATTTATAACGGAACAAAAATCAACATAATCGACACGCCAGGCCACGCCGATTTTGGTGGTGAGGTTGAAAGGGTGCTCAAAATGGTGGACGGCGTGCTGCTTTTGGTGGACGCATATGAAGGGCCTATGCCACAAACTCGCTTCGTTTTGCAAAAGGCGCTCGACCTTGACCTCAGCGTAGTTGTGGTTGTCAACAAGATCGACAGGCCGGATGCGAGAATAAAAGAGGTCATCGACGAGGTTTTGGAGCTGTTTTTGGAGCTCGACGCAAACGAGGATCAGCTCAACTCGCCATTCGTTTTCTGTTCTGCTCGAAACGGCACAGCATCGCTCAATCAAAACGAACAAGGGCAAGACCTTGTTCCGCTTTTTGAAACGATTTTGAAAGCCATACCTGCGCCGCAAGGTGACGCCGAGGCGCCGTTGCAGCTGCTGATATCGTCCGCTGAGCACAACGACTATGTCGGCAGGCTCGCAGTTGGCAAAATTTCTCGCGGCAGCATCAAGGAAGGGCAAAACATTGTAGTTTGCAACTATTTTGATGAAAGCAAAAAACAAAAAGCAAAGATCGTCAGCCTGTTTGTGTTCGAAGGGCTCAAACGCGTGCCAGTCAAAGAGGCGGAAATGGGCGAAATTGTTTGCGTTGCAGGGCTTGATGAAGTGACAATCGGCGACACTATCTGCGCAGAAGAAGCGCCAGAGCCAATCGAGTTTGTAAAGATCGCCGAGCCTAGCATCGAGATGACTTTCATGGTCAACAACTCGCCTTTTGCTGGAACCGAGGGCAAATATGTCACCAGTCGCCACTTGAAAGAAAGGCTACACAAAGAGGCAGTCAAAGATCTTTCATTAAAGGTGCAAGATGGGCCTTCCGCCGACAGCTTTATCGTTCGTGGCAGAGGCGAGATGCATCTTTCTATCCTCATCGAAAACATGAGGCGCGACGGATATGAATTTCAAGTTTCGATGCCAAAGGTTTTGTATAAAATGATCGACGGCAAAAAATGTGAACCTATTGACAGGCTTTATCTCGATGTGCCAGAAGATTGCGTAGGCGTCGTCATGAGCAAAATGGGTCAGCGAAAGGGCGAGCTTGTCACAATGACACCTCAGGCGGGGAGAATGAAAATGGAGTTTTTGGTGCCGTCGCGAGGGCTTTTTGGCTTTAAAAGCGAGCTTTTGACCGACACCAAGGGCGAAGCTGTGATAAACTCGATTTTTGACAGCTACGAGCCTTACAAAGGCGAGATCGCTGGCAGAGAGTTCGGTTCACTCATCGCGCACGAAACCGGCGAAGCGATAGTCTATGGCCTTTTCAATGCGCAAGATCGCGGTGAACTCTTTATCGGCCCAGGCACCAAAGTGTATGCCGGCATGGTCGTCGGGCAAAACCCAAAGGGCGGCGACATCGTCGTCAATGTCTGCAAGAAAAAGCATCTTTCAAACATGCGCGCTTCGGGCTCCGACGAGGCTCTCAGGTTGACTCCGCCAAAAGTTTTGAGCCTAGAAGAGGCGATAGAGTTTTTGGCAGGCGACGAGCTTTTGGAAGTTACGCCGAAAAACATAAGGATAAGAAAGGTCATCCTCGACCACACCATGCGCTTGCGCGAAAGAGGCAAGGCGCTCAGGGGAGAAGAATAAAGGAGGGGTTATGCTTCAACCAAAAGACAAAAGACCAATGAAAAAAACGATGAAGCGGTTTGTCTGGTTTGTCGTTGCGTATTTCATCGTCGCTCTGTTTGTTGCGGGATCGCTTATCGCGTTCACCGATATTCCACAGTGGGCAAACATAATCATCTGCGTTGTGCTTGCAGGAGCGATGTATTTGGTGTTTTTGTGGATTTGTGCTACAATTGACAAAAAGAAAAAACAAAAGGAAGAGTCTCAGCCTAAAAAGCCAGACATTTATTCCGAATAAAAGGAGGCAAAATGCCTGATTACAAAATGATGCCGCACAACCTTGATGCCGAACAGGCGGTGCTCGGTTGCCTTGTCATCGATTCAATGTGCCAGACAGAGATCATGTCGATGCTCAAACCTGACGATTTTTACACCGACTCGCACCGCAGCATTTTTCAGGCTATGGGCAGAGTTTTTCAAAAAAATATGCCGATTGACTTTGTCACTCTGACCGAAGAGCTTGAGCGCGAGGGCAAAATCGAAGCCGTTGGCGGCGTGGACTACATAAACTTTCTTTCCAACGTCGTTCCGTCAGCTGTCAACTACAAGTTTTATGTCGACATCGTAAAATCCAACTCGGTTCGCCGCATGCTCATCAAAAGCGGACAGAACATCATCGAAAAGGCATATTCTGACGAAGACCGCGAGGGAGTGCTCGCCTTTGCTGAGGCGGAGGTTTACAGCATCTCTGAAAAGGAAGAGATCTCGCAGCTCGAACATGTGGGCAAGCCAAACGGCGCGATCAAAGCGGTCATCGACAAGTTTGACAAGATCTCAAAAGATCCAGCATCTTTGCGCGGAATTCCAACCGGCTATCGCGATCTTGACAACATTACAAATGGTTTGCAAAACAGCGACCTCATCTTGCTTGCAGCAAGACCGTCTGTCGGAAAGACGAGCTTTGCCATGAACATCGTGACAAATGTGGCGGTCAAAGAGGGCAAAAGTGTTGCGGTATTTTCGCTTGAAATGAGCAAGGAGCAGCTCACTCAACGTGCGCTTTGCTCTATCGCAAAAGTGCCGATGCAAAACGCGCTCACCGGCAAAATGTCAAGCGACGAGTGGAAGAGGATTTGGACAGCCACCAAGCAGCTCGAAAACGCCAAGCTTTTCATCGACGACTCCAGCTTGACCACGCCTGCATCGCTGCTTTCAAAGTGCCGCAGGCTGAAAGCGAAAGA
>CALVZD010000040.1 GCA_944372435.1 uncultured Clostridia bacterium
GGCGGCATTGGGTTTGAGATTGCCATATCAAAAAACACCTACATCTCACTTCCAAATCAAGGTGAGACGGTGAAAATTCTGACATATATGTCTGTGCGAGAGGATGGTGTTTCGCTCTTCGGTTTTTCGGCAAGAGAGGAAAAGGAGCTTTTCTTAAAACTGATAGAGGTCTCTGGCATCGGCCCAAAACTCGCCCTCAGTGTGCTTTCGGGGATGAGCCTTTCAGACCTTGTTATCTCGATAATAAAAGAGGATGTGCGCGCTCTTTCTTCCATCAAAGGTCTTGGCAAAAAGACGGCAGAAAGATTGTGCTTGGAGCTTAAAGACAAGCTTTCGCCTCTCGGAGATGCCGGCGAAGCTCCTCAAACCTTTGAGTATGACGAAGACGCGCTCACGCTTGCAACCGAGACCTTGATTTCGCTCGGCATAAACAAAAACGAAGCCTATCTGCTTGCAAAGAGCAATGCAGGGCCAAATGTGTCAGCGGAGGAGATAATTTCAAAATCGCTTAGATCTTATAGGAGCTGAAAATGGAAGATAGATTTATCACAAGCACCAAAAATTTGACGGACGCAGAGATCGAAAACAGCCTGCGCCCGACCTCTTTTGATGAATATGTGGGGCAGAGGAAGGTGGTCGACAGCCTTATGGTCTACATCAAAGCTGCGAAAGCTAGAAAAGAAAATCTTGACCACGTGCTTTTGTATGGTCCTCCTGGGCTTGGCAAAACCACGCTATCTCACATCATCGCAAACGAACTTGGCTCGCAGCTCAAAGTGACCTCAGGGCCTGCGATTGAGCACGCGGCAGACCTCGCGGCGATTCTGACAAACCTCAATGAAAACGACGTGCTTTTCATCGACGAAATTCACCGTCTGCACAAAACTGTTGAAGAAATTTTGTATCCAGCCATGGAAGACTTCGCGCTCGACTTTATTGTGGGAAAGGGACCGTCAGCAAAGAATATGCGCCTCAAAATTCAACCGTTCACGCTTATTGGCGCAACGACACGCGCTGGCATGCTGACAAACCCACTCCGCGACAGGTTTGGCGTGATTTGCAGGCTTGAGCTTTACTCGCCGGACGAACTTAAAGTGATCATAAATCGCTCGGCAAAAATTTTGAATGTTCAAATTGACGACGCGGCAAGCGAAGAGATCGCAAAGCGCTCACGAGGAACGCCTCGTATCGCAAACAGGCTGCTAAAACGCGTTCGCGACTATGCCGATGTGAAAGGCGAGGGCAGGATCACGAAACACATCGCTGACACAACCCTTGATGTGATGGAAATCGATGAGCTCGGCCTCGACTTTATCGACAGAAAAATTCTTTCCTCGATCATACACAAATTTGGCGGAGGACCTGTGGGGCTTGACACTCTTGCAGCCACGATCAGTGAGGACGCCAGCACAATCGAGGATGTTTATGAGCCATATCTTTTGCAACTCGGCTTTGTTGCCAGAACGCCTCGCGGCAGAGTTGCAACTGAGCTCGCTTACAAGCATCTTGGCGAAATTTTTCCAGAAAAAAGTGAGAAAAAAAGCAAAAAATAACAACTAGGACGAGACTGTGGACCTTTTAAACAAAAAAACCTATTATTTCGATTTGCCTGAAAATTTGATCGCGCAAACGCCAATTGAGCCGCGCGATCATTCTCGCATGCTCGTTTATCACAAGGATAGTGGCAAGATAGAGCACAAACATTTTTATGACCTTTTAGATTATTTAAAAAAAGGCGATGTGCTGGTTTTGAACAACACAAAAGTGCTGCCTGCGAGGCTCTATGGCTTTAAGGAAAGCGGCGCCAAAATCGAAGTCTTGCTTCACAAAAGGATAGACTTAAAAAATTGGGAGTGCCTTGCAAAACCTCTAAAACGCTTAAAAGTGGGCGACAAGGTGGTGTTCAGCGAAAATTTGAGCTGCACTCTGACAGAAAAATTGCCTGACGGCTTGTGCAGAATGAAATTTGATTTTGACGGAGTTTTTGAGCATCGACTTTCTGAGGTTGGCAATATGCCTCTTCCGCCTTATATCAAAGAAAAGCTGAAAGACCAAACGCGCTATCAAACGGTTTATGCCAAAGTTGAAGGCTCATCGGCAGCGCCAACTGCTGGGCTTCACTTCACACCAGAACTTTTGAAGAAGATCGAAGATATGGGCGTCGAAATCGTGCAGGTTTTGCTGCACGTAGGCCTTGGAACCTTTCGACCTGTCAAAGAAGACAACATTTTAAAACACGACATGCATTCTGAATTTTTTGAGCTTTCAGAGCAGAACGCCAAAAAACTCAACGCCGCAAAATCGGAGGGGAGAAGAATTATAGCTGTCGGAACGACCAGCGTCAGAGTTTTGGAAAGTGCGTGCGACGAAAACGGCAACTTTTCCGCTCAAAAAAGAGAGACCAGGATCTTCATCTATCCTCCTTATAAATTTAAAGCGACCAATGGCTTGATAACAAACTTCCACCTGCCTGAAAGCACACTCATCATGCTGGTTTCGGCCTTTATTGGCAGAGACGAAACGATGAGTGTGTATAAAACAGCGGTCGAAAACAAATATCGCTTTTTCAGTTTTGGAGACGCGTGTTTGTTTATTTAACACAACATCTGCTGCGTATTATGACATAATACACACAATATATGGAGGAATAATGCAAAACTTTTCTTTTGAAATTCAAAAAGAATGCCCCGTTACTGGCGCCAGAGCCGGTATTTTTCACACGCCTCACGGCGACATCAAAACTCCAGTCTTTATGCCGGTCGGCACGCAAGCCACCGTCAAAGGCGTCACCGTTGAAATGCTGAAAGATCTCGACGCGCAGATCATCTTGTCCAACACCTATCATCTTTTTCTGCGACCTGGCGAAGATGTCGTGGCA
>CALVZD010000041.1 GCA_944372435.1 uncultured Clostridia bacterium
AGTTTGTTTGGCAGGTTTGTGATAGGGCCTGTTGGATTTTCGGTGACATATATCTTTGCTGTTGCAACCGCTCTGTCGTTTTCGCGTGTTGCTGTGACGCGCAGAGTTGTTGAGCCCACTTGTTTTGCACGGATACACTCTCCCTCAATTCTCACGATATTTTCGTCCTCAACTGAAAAGCTCACCTCTGCGCTTTCATCTGAGCACTTGTAGGTGAGCGGAACAACATCGTCTACTCTGAGAGATATCTCATCTATTGCAACACTTAAACTGACAGGGGCAGGTTGCGCCAACATGACACAGAGAATTGCTATCAAGCAGCACAGCACCACCATACCCGCAGAGATACCAAGCACCACTTTCAATTTTTTCGTCATGTGAATATTTTACTCTTTTCATGTCGAAAAACAAAGGTTTTTAAAGCTTTTTTAAGGTTTTTTTCGAAAATTTTTTAATATTATTGATTTTTCAAGTATTCTATCATCGAGTTGAATATGGCAATATGCGCCCTCTCGTCAGAAATGATCTTTCGGAAAATTGCCTTCAAGCTTTCATTTGAAACTGCCGCGATCGCCTTTTCATAGTTGTAAATCGCTTCGTTTTCGGCATCGATATTCCGCCGTAAGGTTTCTGGCAAAGAGATGCCTTGCGGAATCCAGCGCGCCGTCCAAGCCTCGCCGTCACGGATAAAATCGGCATTGCCGCCAAAGGCAACGATCGCGTTTGACAGGGCGTCAAGATGCGTCATTTCAGTTATTGCGATCTGCTCGAGAACATTGGCAATTTCTGGATAATTTGGGTAAAGCTCCCAGTCTTGATGCATATAGGTGGTCGACGCTGTCATCTCGCTGTTTTTTGCATACGCAAGGCCTTTCAAAATCTGCACGGTTGAAGCCGAACGCGTAGCATCAACTAGCTGTGGAAATTCCTCTCCGCCGCTCACCGGCAATGTTAAAAATTCAGGTGTTTCTGCCATTTTATCCCTCCCTTTCACACTCTGAGCGCAACCTTTCAAGAGTTTGAGACTGCGATAAAAGTGTGGCATTCAAAATTAAAAGTTGTCTGTCTATGCTTGGAATCGACACAAGCCGCATAAGGCGCAAAATGTCGCCAGAAAGCTCATTGACAAGCTGCTGCGTTTGCCCTAGCGCCTCGCAATAGTTTTCAGAAAGCGTCAACTTTTGACCTGGTGGAGGCGTTCTACCCTCGCCGCTCAACGTGCGATAAATCCCCGCAGCCGTCGAGCGCATGATCAGCGTTTGGCTTTCGAGATTTGCAACCTGCTGGCTGCTTTGAATTTTTTGAAGATCTCTGTAAACCTGCAAAAGCGTGTCGAACTTTTGGTAGATCTTGCGAGAAAGCCTGACCGCTGAGTTCGGCATGGGCGGCGCTGGCGGTCTTGGCGGCGGGAATGGTGGCCGCATAGCCGGAAACATAGGTCTCAGTCTGTTTGGCCTTGACTGCCAAGAAAGAACTTTTTGCCGTTGAGGTCGCGGAGCAAGCCTCGGATCTCGCCCTGGATATGTAGAATAATCGTCTTGCACGATCTCTGCGTCGCCGCCGTCGAGCGTTTTTACAACTTTGGTGCCAGTGATTGGGTCCACCTCAAAGCACAACTTTTCTGAAAGCTTGTCGTCCATGAAAACTCCTTCGAAAAGTTTATATGCGCCTCATCCAAAAAAGTTACAAAAAAAACTCGCAAAAATGCGAGCTGACTTTATTTTGAAATCGTAAGAGAGCAACTTGTTGAATCTGAGATCATCAAAGTTATCGCAACTGTGCCATTCAAGGTTTGCATCTCCGCGGTCAGATAGAAGCCTGCCGCCTCTTCAAATTTTGTCGTGTTTTCGAAAAGTTTGCCGCCCTCTTTAAATTGATGCGCAAACATTGAAACGAAACTTTCAAAACTTTCCTGCAAAAACAAGCTGGCAGAGCAATTTGTTTCGCTTGCCGAAACTTCTGCCGCGCTTTCAACGCCGGACAAATCTATCTCTATGCCAAAAGTTTGCAAAATTTGATTTTGAAGCTGCGCAACGCTGTCGAGAGCCTCCGGTTCGTCTTGATTTTCATCACTTTCGCCTGAACTTTGCTCGTGATCTTCGCTTTCGGCAGGTGCCTCCTCATCAATTTCTGGTTGAGTGGAATCGTTTTCTTCTTCCTGCTCTGGATCCTGAACTTCATCCTCGTCGGAGTTTTCTGGCGGCACTTCGCTTTGATCTTCATCCTCAGGCGCAGCGCTTTCTTCTTCCGGATCGCTTGCGGGCTGCCCTGGCGTTTCGCTCTCGCTGTCTGGTTCTGGCTCCAAAACCTCTATCGTCTCTTGATTTGCCCCGTCAGCGAGCCCACGATTTTGATTGTCGCCACAGCCTATGCAAAGAAATGCAAAAACAAAACATAGCGCAAAAATCGCAAACTTTTTCATTTTCTTCCTCCGTAGGTATATATTGTAGCACATTTTGCAATTTGTCGAGAGCGATTTGTCGAAAATTTTGGAATTTTTTTTGACAAAAGCTTTTTTAAAACAATTGACAATCGCGCCGCTCCTGTGATAGAATAAAAAGCAAGCAAAAAAAGCAAACAAATTCGGCGTGGGGAGATACTCAAGAGGTCGAAGAGGCGGCCCTGCTAAGGCTGTAGGTCGGGCAACCGGCGCGAGGGTTCGAATCCCTCTCTTCCCGCCAAACAATTGTCGTTTGAACTCAAACGGCAATTTTTTATTTTCTTCTTCAATTATCTCGACTTCTTTATTATAAATTGTTGTT
>CALVZD010000042.1 GCA_944372435.1 uncultured Clostridia bacterium
CACATAAAAACTCCTCGCTTGTTTTTTGTATGAATTTTGCCAGGTTTTCGTGCGCTCGCTTTTGCAAAACGCAAAAAATTTGTTGGAATTTTTTAAAAAATCGGCTATACTTGTTTTGTAAGGAGAATTTTATGAAATCGGTCAAAATTGTTCCAATCAGCGACCTCATCGAAGTTCATACTGCGTTCAACTTTTTTAAAGCCAACTTTTTTCGAACGGTGCAAACCGAACTTATCGCCTTTTTGCCTCTTTCAGAGATCTATCAAACGATGCTGGACAATATGCAGGAGGATAACAAGCTTCAATACTTGGCTTTGGCAGAAGAGTTGCCTGTCGGCTGTGTCATTTGTCAAAAAATCGAAAAAACCACGCTTGCTATGCCGGTGCTTGCAGTGAGGCACGAATATCGAGGCATGGGTATTGCCCGCAAATTGCTGGAGGAAATTGAAAAACACGCCAAAAAGAAGGGATTTTTGAGGATAAAGGCAAAAAGCACACAAACATCGATCAAGTTTTTTGCAAAACACAACTATAAACCGTTTTTGTATGTCAGCTTGAAAGATACGGACTCCGCCGAAAAATTTAAGGCAGATCTCGGCGATGAATATACGCTTGCGAGCGGCAGATCTTCAAAGCTCAAATTTTTGATGCCTGAAAATTATGATGAAGCTCGCCTTTTAAAATTGCAGAAAAAATATGGCGGCTGCCCTATCGAGATATACTACGAAAAACAACTCTGATTTTGTCAGAGTTTTTTTATGGAATAAAAGCAGTTTTTTTACTCAAAATATTTGCATAGGAGAAGAGGCTATGCAAATAAAACAGGAACTTTCAAAAATCGACGAGTTTGACATAAAGCAAAAAACCAAGGGTCACTGGTTCGAGCTTGTGCTTGCAAATATGCTGGCAATCGCTTTCACCGCCCTCGGCTTTTTTATACCAGTTTTGAGCATCGCGCTCGCATTTATCATAATGGCGTATATGCAGATCGGGCTTTACAAATTTGTGCTCAAATCTTATCGTGGCGAAAGTGTCGACTATGACGCCCTGTTTTTGCCTTTTTCGCAGTTGATCAAAATTTTGTGCATAAAAATCATCGCGATGTCTGGCATGCTGTTGTGGGGGCTGCTGCTGATCGTTCCGGGCGTCATCTACGGTCTGAACTGCTCGTTTTGCGGCCTTGTCTATTTGGAAAACCCAGAGCTTTCAATCAAGGAGATTTTTTCAAAATCAAAACAGCTTGTTCAAGGGCACCGAACGATGATTTTGCTCGTCGCTCTCGTTGGGCTGGTTATGCTTTGTGCAGCAGCGTCGATAGGTGTTGGACTGCACTTCCTTTTGAGCCTTGCCTTCAAAGTTCCGCCTGCACTCACCGTATTTTTGATTTTGGTGCCTATCTTTGTCACCTTTGTGGTGGCAGCTGCGCCGCTTTTTCAGGTGTATCTTGCAGGAGCATATGACAAAGCTTTGTCTCTGGCTCAAAAAAAGCCTAAAAACGTTTCAAAATCCAAGAAAAATGTGATATAATCTCTTTTGAAAGGAGATGCACTTTGGAACAGGAAAATTTTATCACAAAAGCTGACGCGTTTAAAGGCTTCACTCAACTTAGGCAAATATTGAACGACTGCATCGAAAACCCTCGCAGTTACAAAAAGTCGTTCTTGGATATGTTCGCCGAGGTTGGCTCACTTGCGATGGACGGCAACGCAATCGCGCAGGACGTTATGAGCTATTATTACAAAAACGGCGTCAAGGGCTTGTTGCCAGAAAACTATGACCTTTATATGCAATGGGCGATCCTTGCAGCGGCAAACGGCAACGAGTTCACGATCGAAAAACTGCAATTCTTTTTAAACTATGCCTTTCAGGAGATCATCGACAGCGACAAGCTGCAACAGATAATAAACAAAAATGACATAGATGAAAAAAACTATGTCTTTGTGCTTGGAAATCTGTTGTGCGAAGGCATCGTCGACGAGCTGCAAATCACGGCTCAAAAGCTGGTCGAAGCGCCAAATGTTGAAGTCAAATACGCTCCTGAAAAATTGAGGAGTTATCGCAGAGCGATGGACAAAGCCCTCCCAAAAATTTTGGACTTTCTTTTGGTGTGAACTTTGATTTAAATCATTGCGCTCATCACCTGACCGACATCATACAAGTCGGCAGACATCCTCATTCTTTGAAAAATCAAGCCGACGAGAAATTCAAACTCGTCGCTTTTTTGTGCGAGCAAAAACATTTTGATGAGCAGCCGGTTTTCAAGACTTATCGTGTTTAAAAAGCATTTGGTCTTGTTCCACCGCATTTGAAAACCACGGTTTTGCTTGTAGTCAAACTTTTCGCGCAGCAAAGCGAGCTGCTCCTCATTCAGCGCATAAAACCTGTCGCAGCCCATAAACCTGCCAAGCGCACGATAGGAGGCTCGCAACTTGAACATGAGGTCGAACATCTCGTCGATGAGAATCTCCTTTCCCTCGCTGTCGAGCTGGACAAAAATAAAGCCCTTTTCTTTTAGCGAACTTGCATACGCGCGCGCCAAAGTTTCATACTCGTCAGGTTTAAGACAAGCAAAATCGTCGTATTCCATAACTCACACCTCG
>CALVZD010000043.1 GCA_944372435.1 uncultured Clostridia bacterium
ATCTCTTGCTGCATCACTGCTGCCTTTGTTTGCAATTTGAGCAAACTTTTTGCTTGTTTTTGATGACGATTGGCGCGCCGCAGCTTTCGCATTTTTCGCCTGTTGTAGGATACCAGCTCATGAACTTGCAGTCTGGATAACCTGAGCAGGAAAAGAAAATTTTGCCGCGCTTGCTTTTTCGCTCAACCATATCTCTGCCGCAGTCTGGGCATTTGCCAACGATCTTTTTTTCCTCTTCGTATGGTTTTATGTTGCGGCATTTTGGAAAGTTTGAGCAGCCCAAAAATTTGCCATATCGCCCTTCGCGCAGCAGCATTTTGTGCCCGCATTTTTCGCAAATTATGTCGGTTTCGATTGGCTCTGGTTTGAGCGAAAACCCTGAGGAATCAGAAGCCGAGAGCAGCTTTGAAAAGCCGTTCCAAAAGCTTTCAACCACCTCGTGCCAATCCTCTCCTTTGTTTGCGACATCGTCGAGCCGCTGCTCCATGTGCGCCGTGAATTTGACATTGATGACCGAGCTGAAAAACTTTTCAAGATATTCGACAACCTTTCTTCCAAGCTCGGTTGGAACAAGCTGTTTGCCCTCTTTGCTGACATATTCGCGCGACGAAAGCACCATGATGGTCGCAGCGTAAGTCGCAGGTCTGCCTATGCCTTTTTCTTCCATCGCTTTGACGAGGCTGGCTTCGGTGTAGCGTGCTGGCGGTTTTGTAAATTTTTGCTCCGCCTTGATTTCTTTTCCATCCAAAAGCTCGCCCTCAATCAAAGGCGGAAGCTTTGAAATTTCCTGTTTTTCGTCGCCTTCATATTCGCGATACGCCGCGGTGTAGCCGGCAAACTCCTGCGTTTTGCCGACGGCTTTAAAGTCATACCCTTCGCAATTCAAATTTGCGGTGACATTTGAGTAAATCGCCTCGCTCATCTGACTTGCCAAAAATCTTTCATATATCAGCTTGTAGAGCTTGTAGTTGTCTGGCGAAAGCGAGGATTTGACCTTTTCTGGCGTCATATTCATGTTGATCGGCCTGATCGCTTCGTGCGCATCTTGCGCGTTTTGCTTTGCGGCGTATATATTAGGTTTTTCTGGAACAAACTTGTCGCCATACATCTTTCGAGCATATTCGCGGCAGGCATTTTGAGCGTCTTGCGAAACGCGAGTGGAGTCGGTTCTTATATATGTTATGAGCGCGATTTTGCCCTCGCCTGCAATTTCAACGCCTTCATACAGCTGCTGAGCCGACTGAGTTGTGCGCTTTATGCTGAGGCCGGCTTTGTTGAGCGCGTCTTGCTGCATTGTTGAAGTTGTGAAAGGTGCCGGCGCGTGCGATTTGCTGGTCGTGCGTTTGATGGAAGAAACTTCAAACTTTTTGCCTTTGACGGCTGAGAGAACTGAACCCGCTTCTTCTTTGTTTTTTGGAACAAACTTTTTGCCATTTTTCTTTTCGAGCGACGCTTTGAACGCATCCTTGCCTTTTTCGAGCATGGCAAAAACATTCCAATACTCATCTGGAACGAACGCTTCGATCTCTTTTTCTCGGTCGACGACAAGCTTGAGCGCCACCGATTGCACCCTGCCCGCGCTGAGGCGAGGTTTGATTTTTTTGCACAAAATTGGCGAAAGTTTGTAGCCGACTATCCTGTCAAGCACCCGCCTTGCCTGCTGAGCGTCGACAAGCTTAAGGTCGATTTGCCTTGGCTTTGTCAGCGCGTTTTGAACGGCTTTTTGCGAGATTTCGTTGAACTCTATGCGGCACTTTTGATCGGCAGGCAGCCCCAAAACATTTGCGATATGCCAAGATATCGCTTCGCCTTCTCTATCCGGGTCGGTTGCGATGAAAATTTTGTCTGCTTTTTCGGCTTTGCGTTTGAGCTCGCTTATCAGCTCCTTTTTTTCTGGCATAACCTGATAGATAGGCTCAAAATGATTTTTCACATCAAGGCCATAGCTTTTTTGAGGAAGGTCTCTGATGTGACCCTTGGTTGCGAACACATCAAAACCATTTCCTAAATATTTTTTCAAAGTTTCCCGTTTTGCGGGAGCTTCTATTATGACGAGATTCAAGTTTATCCTCCTAGCTCAGCGAATACAATCCGCCAGGCAATCGTTTAATTATACCTTTTATTTCAAGTGTTGTCAAAAGGCTGTTGAGTTTGTTGATGTTGATGTTTGTTTTTTGCAAGATTTCATCGATGTCGGAGCTCGAGTTTTCAAGCACTTTGGTTATCGCTGCCTCGTCGAAAGAAAGTTGCAAAACTGCAGCCTTTTTTGCTGAAAGGCCGAGGTCAGAGATGATGCTTTCAGGGCTAAGCGCGCAGATGCCCTGCATCGAAGCAATCAGCGCGTTTGTGCCGTCACTTTTGTTTGAAGTTATGTTGCCCGGCACTGCGTAGATCGGCACGCCATAGTCGAGGGCAAAATCCTTTGTGATCGTCGTGCCGCTTTTCTCCCCCGCCTCAGTGATGACAAGCGCGTCGCTGATGGCGGCGACTATCCTGTTGCGTTGCGGAAAGAGAAACTTGA
>CALVZD010000044.1 GCA_944372435.1 uncultured Clostridia bacterium
TATGGTACACCTGCAAAAAACGAACCTATGTTTACATAAGTTCGTTTTTTGCTAGTTTCAAAAGTTAATACCCTTAGACTTGTTTTTTTTGCCTTTTTTACCAAAATCAAAAACACGATTGAAAACTTGTATCTACTGCTTTGCTTAGCAAAAAAAGCTTTGCAAAAGAGCGAAAAAAAAGGACTTTGACCAAAAGTCCTTTTTTTTGTTATTTAACCTTGATGCGTTTTCGGAGTTTGACGATGATGATCACTGCTGCGATTGCCACAACGCATCCGATCACGATCGCAGCGATTGCCCAACCGTTGAGAGGTTCGGTTTTGATGACTTTGTAGCTGAACAGCAGGTTGCCGCTCATCGAACGAACGGTGATGAAGTAAGTTCCGCTCGCTTCGATTGGAGGAGCATTGACAACGCCAAACGAGCTTGCATTTTCACCAGTGATGTAGTAGGTGTTGAGCCCGATCGTCACCATACATTCGCCGACCGCCTGATAAATTCTTTCAGCGTTGAACGAAACGGTGATTGGCGAGGATGTCGACGCGCCCTCTTGCAAACTGATGTCAATAGGAACCGAAGCTGTGTTGATCCAGTAGGAGAACGTCATCTCAGTCGGTTCGGAATAGTTTTCGCGGTTGTATGAGGATCTCGTCGCAATCGTCACTGTGTATCTGCCACTGCCAAGACCGATGTAGGAGGTGACAAGTTCGCGGAGATATGTTTGGCCATCGATCGAAATCGTTTGCAGGTTGAGGCCATAGCTTTGCATATTTGCGATGATGTCGCCGGATATGTCGCCAAGGTTGTCTTTGACTACCGAGGTGATGTAATAGTCTTGATATGGAGCAAACTCAAAGGAATATCGCGATTCGTTTGGATTGACGATCGTAAAGTTGTAGGTCTGCTCGCGCACTTCAACGCCGGAGATGCTTGTTGCAACGAATGAAACTGAATAATAGCCAGGCTCGCTGAAAGTGAAGGTGTGCGAGGTTGCGTCGTAGGTGTAGCCTGAGTAGGTCGCGCCGTTTCTGCTTGCTTTGATCATGCCCTCACCACTTCCTGTCGAAGCCGCGGTGTAGTAGTCGGACATATTCAAAATTGTCAAGCCCACGCTGCCGTTAAATACGCCTTTTTGGATAGGATCCGAAACGACCTGCTCACCTGTGCTTGCGTCGGTGTAGGTCATCGAGAACGCCACATCTTTCAAGAACACAAACCTGAGCGCGCGAACATTTGATGCAAACGCCTGCTGGTTGCCCGCCTCGTCTGAGAACGAAATCGTGTAGGTTCCGCTTCTGTTCAAGGTTATGTAGTTGAAGTCTCCGTTGGTGCGATAGGAAACGAGCGCTTGTGAGGCAGCCGTCATGTCTTCTGAATTGAAGAACGCAGTGCCGTCTTTCAAGACATTGATGTAAACATAGTTGGAGGAAATGCCGTATGAGCTCGTCCACCTGATCGTCACTGTGTCTTGCGCGGTGTTTTCTCTTGGCACGACTGCCGAAATCGAAGAGGAGCTCAGTATGTCGAATTGTTCGTTTTGGTTGAAGTAGTAAACCGCGCTTGGCACCGGATTTGAAGTAGGTGGGATGAATGTCACAAACACATATCTGTTGAACGCCGAAACCCCAGCAGTTGTAGGAGGAGCCTCATCTATATAGTTTGTCACAAGGTATCGAACGGTGACAACGCCGTTGCCTTCTGGGATTGTGCCCACAGGGCTTGCTGTGATCTGTTGATAGTCGTTTGGCACGATCTGCACCGAGGCTGAGTCTTGGTTGTAGTTGACATTGACGATGTAGTAGTCTGAATACTGCGTGCCATCATATGTGTAATAGCTTGGCGCTCTTTCAACCAGCACGCCGTTGTTTGTCACGCGATAGAACTCGCTTGCCGAGTCTAAGATCTCGATTTTGTAAAGGTCATATTCGTTTGCAAGCACGCCATTTGCGTTTTGCGCGTATCTTACGAGGAAGTAGTAAATTCCGCTTTCGCTTATTGTCGTGCGAGACGGCAGGGTTTCAAAACCGCTCATCGTTGCCGCGTTGTAGTAGAGCACTTCATATGGATAGTCGAGGCTGGATGGGTCGGTGTAGTCGACCGTCAAGTTGAGCGCAAACGTGCTGCCTTGGCTTGTCACGCGATAGTCTCTGCCGCCAACCGTCACGGTTTCATATGTCTCGTCGTCGGTCAAAACATCGCCCGTCACATTTTCGCCGTAGTGGTCTCTGAAAGTTAAAAGATATTCTTCACTCGCGGCTGTCTCGCCTTCAATATTCAGCTCAGGTCGCATCTCGTAGAGGTGGATGAAGATGTTGTCAACACGGTTGGTTGTTAAGCCTACATCTGTGATTTCATAATCAGTATCGCCATCAGGTATTTCATCAACATAGATTCTGAACCAGCGATCAATCTGGGCGGCATCGCCACGACTGAAAGTCAGTGAGGTTATATTGCCAGAATCCGTCGAAGTGTAATGAGTGTTTTCTATTGCATTTGTCCAATTAGCAGCAGTATCATCCCAGTAGGTGACATACACTGCATAGATCGAAGAGTTGTAGCGATATATCACATCGTCGCCGCTGACATAAACGGTGAAGAAGTCTTCGCTGTCATCGTTCATGGCTGGATTTGAGATCAAGTCTTGATAAAGGTTTCCTGAGCTTGTCACCGGCTCAAAATAGGTCTCGCCAAAGATGTGAATGAGGGTTGTCACATTGCCAAAGTTGTCTTTGATTTCATATCGAACTTTGGTGTTGCTCGCTGGCAGAGTGACAAACCTGAACCAAAGCCTTTCAAAGTCGTAGGAGAACGAAACTCTGTCGTTTGCCCAACTGTGGAGATAGGAGTAAGACGAGTTTTGCAGATTTTCAAGCGCGTTAGGGTCGTTTGAAACGTTGTAGTAGGGCGCGTCATCATTTCCGAGCTTTATTATCACGCTGACTGGATAAACAAGGTCGGAGCGCCTTATCGAAAGATATTCTTCGGTCTGGCTTGACGAGTAGTTCGCCGTCAGGCTTGCGCCGTTTGCAAGGTTGAGTGCCGCTTGCAGCGTTCCGCCTTGCGCGCGATTTGAAATTTGCAAGTTTATTTCAAGCGAGCTTGACGAGCTGGAAACAAACTCTGCAAAGATCTGATCGAACGAAACTGTTTGGCCGCTTTGCATGTCGATCACCATCTGGCTTTCTGCCAGCCAAGGCGAGAACAGATAGCTTCGCGCCGTGGAGTTTGCTTGCGAAACCGTCAAAGTCAGCCAAGCGTCGCCTCGCAGATTGAGTTTTTCGAGCGAGAAGTTTTTGGAGGAGAACATTTCAACAACTCTTCCGCTCGTCTGTTGTGCCAAAATTTGAGCGTCACTGATCTGCACCAACCTGTCGCCGTCGCTGAACTGAATTCCTTGAAGAGCTGCAATATATTCTTCAGAGT
>CALVZD010000045.1 GCA_944372435.1 uncultured Clostridia bacterium
GCTCATACAGCTTCCTCATCCGCGACACCTCCAACACAACCGGCAGAAACGCGGTCAGCGAGCTTGTGAGATTTTCTTCCTATCCGTCCGCAAGCCAGTATATCACGGTTTCTGCCGACACCTCGTCGGTGCAGGTGAACTACGGTGAGGGCGACACTTCAAGTCAGCTGTTTTTGGCTTCTTACTATTCAACAAACGGCACAGGCACTGAGTCAACGAGACAGAGCTACTACACGCCAACCTCTTACGAAGGCGTGCTGAACATTTCTTTCAAGCCGACCGTTGACACAACACAGATCGACACGCTGACTCTTGAATATTATCCTTACGAGACCAGATTTGTTGCAAACAAGGCCGCAAACGGCTATGTGCAACTTTCGTTCTATCGCACCTTGGCAGCGCAGCCAAGCTTTACAAACACGATTTACAGCTTTGATCAAAACGGAGCTGCCGCTAGCGATGAAACGCGAACGTATCAAGTCAACATCTCTGACACCATGACAGCCGAAGGCAAATATGTGCTCACAAGAACTTATATGACCGGCGAGGGCTACACCATCAACAACTTCGACTACGCCACAAGAGAGCTGACCTTTTATGTCGACCGCAACAATGTGATCACCGAAACCTCAACCGTTATGGCAGATGCGCAGACCTACACGCTTGTGGGCCCAGACGGAACCACGCCTTCGCCTTACACTTTGACGATATACGGCAATTTGTATGTGATTGAAGGGCCTGAGGGCTGGCTGGAGGGCACTGGCTCAGTGGCAACTTTCACTGGCGACAATGTTCCAACCTCTTATGTCGACGGAAATCGTTACTGGAATATGGGAAACTACTCATATTACATCATGCCAGAGGATTTTGTGTTCGAAAGCCTTTCAATAACGATTGGTGACGCAACTTACACGACAACTGGTGTAGATCCAGATGCAAGCTCGCTTTCAACAATGGAGAGCGTTGTCGGCGGAGACATCTTTGTCAATATGTATGACTCGCAACCTGGAGATTCCGGCTCAATACTTTCGGTGACCTTCCCTAACACGACGCTGACTGATGGCATCACGCTTGGCTCAGGCGAAACCTTTTTCACAAGCGAACAGGAAGAAAACACTCCAACACCAGTTCTAGAAACCAACAAGCTGCCTGTCAAGGTGTATATCCCAGAGTTCAAATACACGATTTTTAACAGCGAAACATATAACGAAGATGCGAGCGTGAGCTACGAATCCAACGAAAACCCACTGCTCAGCTACTATGACCAAAACGCACAAGCAATTTCGCAGATCGCGGCTTACAGACTCAGCGCAGTCATAACCGACAGCCACGGCGAGACCTACAATTCAAACGGCGTGGACGAAAATGGATATTTGACTTTTGTCAGCACCACAGACGGCAGCACGCTCACCGAACTTTCACAAGAAGGCACCTACACCGTTGAGATCACACAAAACGCAACGGGCAGCGGCGCAGGCACGGCAAACAATTTCAGAAAGTCCTACAAGTTTGCTTTCAACATCACCCAAAGCTCACCTGAGTTTGAACTTTCAACCGTCGGCCGCGCGCTGGAAACGCTTGGAAACGAAAACTATTACACCAACCAAAAAACTTTCACAGCAACTTGGGTTGACCAAAATTCGCCATACATCGCAAACATCGACAAAGCGCACCTCTTGCTGGAATTTTCAAACAACTATTCAAATAATATGATCGTGGATGTTTCGAGCGGAACCCCAAGTGTTGTGCTTGCTGAAAATGGTGAAACAACCGCGCAAACCGAACTTGTTCAAAACGCCCTTGAATATCAGTCTTCAGGCTACAACAACACGCTCACGCTCAACTTTGAAGAGGCTGGCATCTACAACCAAGACGCATGGGTGCGAGTGACAATGCAGTTTGTTGGGCACAACGCGGAGTATTATGAAGTGACGACCAAAACGGTCACGATCGACAAGATTGCAAGTTATGACTCGCTCGACACTTTGATCGCAAATGTTTCGCCATTCTCAAACGGCAAAGTGAGCTTCAACGAAACCACCCTGCGCAACTATTTTAATGTTGAGGGCACGCCAGTCAGCGGCAAAAACGAGGCGGCATACAACACCTCAGTCTCCTCAGGCAACTTGCAATATTATTCATATCTTGTGGATGACGCGTTCTTGCAAAACCTTGCAAGAGCTGCTGCCGCAAACAACACCTCCTCTCACGCAGGCGGAACGATCCGCGTTTACTATCGCGCTATTGACAACCCATACGGCGACACATACATCGAAACCTCGTATGACAACTTTACTCCAACAAACTTCACAGAGCTGAGTTCTGAAGATTTAGACTCCGGCTACTACGAAATCGTCGAGCAAGATCTTGCCGGCAACCTTACGATCTATCTTGTTTATCTTTACTCAGAAAACGACGACGGCTTTGCTGCAACGGTGAATCCTGACACCGGACACATTACTGACGAGGATGACGATTCAATTGACTACTCTGAAGAATATATTGCAGCTCTTCAAGGAATTCAGTTCAGCGACGGCGACAGGTTGGTGCAGATCAGTGACGCT
>CALVZD010000046.1 GCA_944372435.1 uncultured Clostridia bacterium
ACAGCCTGCTGAACGGCCTGGCTCATGGCCTGCTGGATGATGCCCGAGTGGGCGGTGGGGCTGTCGTTGTGAGCCTTGATCATCTGCTGGACCTGCGCCAACGTAACTTTGCCGCCCGGCTCGACCTTTAACACGATGTTGGACTTGTGCGAGATCAGCAGGTTCACATACAGGTCAAAGGCAAAACTAGGGTTGTCCGCTTCGGACGGCAACTCGATGCCACGTTCATCCTGCAGAACATAGATCATATGTTCCGTATCATCGGTGTCCAGTTTTCCATATACACCAACTTGATGCAGAATTCGTGTTTCGGCCAAGCCCTCGTTGGTGATCTGTGTGCCCACCTGCTTAGCTGGCACCAAGGTGCCATCATCATCTTCGGCTTCAGTGTCCGTAATGCCAAGCAGCCCCAGAGCGATCTGTTCGCCTACCACATCGGTCAGGTTCCCAAGTTCGGACGCTTCACAAGTACCCATGCCGCCCGCCGCCCGCGTGATGCTCAGCTTTCGACCAGCAAGTGTTTCTGTCAGCATCCCTGCGCCGGCAGCTGTATAGGCCGACTGATTCCAGGCCATTCGTTATTTCCTCCCTTCCACTGTAACCTCCATGCGCTGCACACTCTGTGTGGCCTGCACATTGGCATAGCCCCTTACGGGGATCATTTTCTGTTGTTCGATGCGTTCTCTGATGGATACGACTACACTACCAGCGGAACTCTGTTGGCATGCCGCCGCATAACCGCGCACCGTTGTAGTCTGAGGCCTAACCTTTCCCCTGACTGTTACCGATGCTCGGATTGCGCCGCTGCTGGCAGTACCGGCTGCATATCCCTTGACGGTGGACGGATGCGGCATGATTCGGGTAGGGATAACCACAGTCAGCCGTCCCACGGCGCCTGTTATAGCTGTTGCAGCATAGGCGCAGACACTTTTGGGTGCGATCTGTTCGTATCGGATTAGATAGCTTAACCGGGCCTGTTTAGCTCGATCTACCGCCGCCCGGATTTTCTTTTCACCGGTTTTGGATGGATAGAAATCCGTAACAACCAGAGTAAATACGGATCCTGCGCCGGCGCGTTCTTCGATCCAGCACTCTGCACCATCCGCCGCCGCACTGGCCACCTTGGCCAGGTTGTACGGGTTCATGGGCGCTCGGGTGCGCAGGTATGTAAGAATGCGTTCCCGCCTCTGTTCGGTGTTCAGCGCCGGATTCCGCGGCAGAGCCAGCTCGTCTTCCCAGTAGTCAAGACTCCATGTGGCGGTGTGCGGCACCACCTGTTCCGCGGTCTCCTGCGTCCACTGCCGGGTCATGTCCAGCTCTGCGCCGATCACCTGGAACAGCCACAGGGCCACTCGTGCCTCGCCGTAGATGGGTGCCAGCTCGTCGATGATGTCCCATACGGCCTTGCTCGTGAGAATCCGCTGCATCAGCTCGGTGTTGTACACTTATGTCACCGTCCCCTCGGTCAAGTTGATTTCCGCAATGGTGGTCATCGGGATCTCGCCCGTTGCGACAGGAACGTTGGTTGTTCCACCGTTGATTGTCAGGGTCTCGTTGGCGTAGTCGTTGACTCCGCTGCACTCCAGCAGGATGGCTCCGATCCGTGTATACTTGACCTCGTTCTCATCAATAGCGTCGGTGTGGTAGTAGTCTTCCAGGCGCAGCCGGAATTCCTCTTTCAGGTCGTTGAGCAGCACGGTGCCGTCCAGCTCCACAGTTGCGGTAATGGCAACTTTCACGGGGGTGGCCGGTTTGACGATCAGCAGGTCGCAGACGCTGGCCAGGCGTTGGCTTGGGTCGTCTGGACGCATGATGTGGTCGTATACATCCTGACAGATTTCTTCGCTGGCCGGGTTGCCGTCACTGCCGGTCAGTGTCAGTTTTACGGTGCAATCGCCGTTTTCGCCGCCTTGGACCTGCACAGCGCCTACGCCGGTTACTTCCAGCGCCCAGCGCTTGTAGTCGATGTAGCTGCCCACAAAGCTGATGCCCTGTGTCTGCTCGTACTCCACGACCCGTTCCCGCAGGCTGTCGTCGCTCTCTTCATCGATGCCGCCGAAGGCCGGGGCAGGGTTGTCAATTGTGGCCAGCCCTTTGATGGGCGTATCCACGATGATGATCGTGTGCGCGCCGACGTTCCCGTCTGCGCCCGCGTCCACCGCTGTGATGGTCACGCTCACCGGCTCCTCGCTTAGCTTCACAGCTTCGTCGGTGGTGAAGGAGATGCTGGGGCGATTGTATACAGCTGCCGTAGACACCACAAATCCTGCGGGAATCTCCGTGCCCTCGTTCCCGGTCATCTTGAGGATGGCCTTTGCCTGTACCGCTGCCCGCCGTTTCATGCCCCACTTGTCTGCATGGTAATCCAAAAGAAACGGATCGCACCACATGGCAAAAATGCCCCGGATTGTGTTGATTAGGTTGTAGTTGACGTACTCTGCCTTCTCGTTGGCGGTGGGCCTTGTGTAGTCCCATGGGAAGCCGCCCTCGCTGCGGTCGATGTCTGCCGGGAGGCTTGCCATCATCCGTGCGTGGATGCTTTCGACTGTTTCCCCCTGCAAGAACGGAGGTGGGACAAATTCTTTCATGATTGCCGCCACTGCTTACTCCTCCTTTCTGTTCAGCGGGATGTCGTATTCAATCTGGGCTGTGCGGTCGTCCTGGCCCACAACGGTGCAGTGCATATGGATGCTCTGCACGCCCCAGACCCATGTGAAGTCTTTGACTTCGACTGTCCGCCCGTATGGGTCGGCCAGAAGGGCTTCCTTGATCGTGGTTTCCAGGGCTGCCTGCTGCAGCTCTGCTGTAGGCTGCGCCATCGCCTCTTCGCCTTCGATGCCCAGGCCGTTGGTGTAGTTGTAGTAGGCTCTGCGCTGGGTGGCGATGGTCTTGATGCACCACTGTTTCCAGGCATCAAAACCGGAGGAGGGCACCACTCGCCCCCCTCCGTCCATGCGGAAATCTCCGGTTTCAAAATCAAAATAGGATGACCCCTTGTAGATGCCTTCGTTGTTCTGAGTTTCTTCCAGGATGGTCGGCACCTTGAATACGGGGTATAGGTTCGCCATCTCAGCCCACCTCCGTTGCTGGCATGATGATGTCGACCACAACAGGGTCCGTCCCAACCCAAACGACCAGTACGTGGTCGCCCGGTTTAATCCAGCGCATCCGCTCTGGGATTAGCACCTCATGCTGGTGCTGGCCGTTCTGGGTTTGTCCAGTGCATCCGACTGCGGCGCAGGGCGGATGGCTGTGCGTTCCGTCTGCCGGTGCCCCGGACAGCCCTTTGTGTCCAAATTCATCGATTCCGTGCTCATATGGGCCGCTTCTGCCCAACGGTTGTGTGACCGTCAGGACATCCTCTGTGTCCCCGTATGTCAGATGCCTGCACACCATGTAGTCGGTCTGCGGGACGGGGATGGGATACTGGTTTGTCAAGAGGGAGTAGTCTCCCTGAATGACACCAAAATCCAGCGTCGGCGGCTTGTCGGAGACCTGAATCATTCGTTTCTGCAACGTCCGACCCAGCATATTGATGCCTTCGTTGTTGGCTTTTTCCTGCGCGCTCATGCGCCGCCTCCTTCCTGCATTAGGATGCGTTCCGAAGTTCCAGGGTCATGCTTCGGTCAGTAGCGTTGTGGGTGACGCCCTTGACGATGTAGTAGCCCAGCAGGCTGCCTGCGTTCATCTTGATCTTCCACCCTTTGCGTACCTCCGGCACGTCCGGCACCTCTGCTGTGATGGTACGGGTAGGCTCTCCGTGTTCCTGCAGGATGCCCTGGGCGTCCTTTTTTGCTTCGGAAATCTTGGAGCTGGATGTCATGAGCACCACGTCCTGCAGCGTCCCGTACTCGGTCTTGCCGGGCACGATGGCTTCCAGCTGCCGTCGGTCGTCTTTCGTTTCTGCGCCGTAGATAGCCACCTGTGTTACCAGGCCGTCCATCGTCATGCGCTCTGACGTGCTCATCGCACTCTTTGTGGCCTCGAAAACGTAGACAGTGCTGTTGTATGCCTCGGCCTGAATCGTCAGCGTGTCGCCCGCGTATGTGGCCACGTAGCGCTGCCCCAGCCGCTTTCGGGCGTCTTCCAGCGTGTCCATGATCTGGTCCGCGACGTATGTGCCGCGGAATGTGATTTTATCGTGGGTGGCGCTCTGCCACTGGTAGTTGCAGGAAATCCCGCTGTCACTGCAAACCTTGGACACGATGTCCTTTGTGCTTTTCCCTTCCGGGAAGTAGGCGAATGTCTTGCTGTTCTGGGCGTAGATGAACCGGTCATAGCAGGTCAGTGTAATGACCCGCTTATTGTTCGATTCGTACTCCCATTCCCAGACAATGCCGTTGAAGACTTCCGCCCCGTTCGCGGTGATCATGATGGCGGTGCAAATCGGCAGCAGGCTGTTGAGCCAGCCTTTGTCCGTTTTTACCTGCGCCAGCACCAGTAAGGCTCGTTGAGCCACTTCGTCTGCGGGGTCCTGCCAGCTCAGTTGTGTGATGGCTGGATCCAGCTTCAGTGTGCTGCCGTCTTGGAGGACGGCTGTCACGCTGTACGTGTTTTCCATGACGTTGATGCTCACAGACCGCCTCTCCTTTCCTCGTTATTTTGCCGGCAGGTTATACACCTGGCCCGGATAGATCAGGTTTGGGTTTGACCCCACGGTGTCTTTGTTCAGCTCGTAGATTTCCCGCCACCGGTTCCCGTCCCCGAGGGTGTTCTGTGCGATTTTCCACAGGCTATCCCCGCTTTTCACAGTGTATGTCGTGGCTGCCGGTGGCTGTGTGGCTGGGGCTGTGGTCTTTACACCTGCCCCTGAGCTGTCCTGTTCTGTCGCGTCATCCTCGGTTCCTACGATGACTTCTTTGGCCACGCAGAACTCGATGGTGTACTCGATATCTCCCATGCCACCGGAGTAGTCGCACTGATAGCTCGCCAGGAACACCGCATGGTTGATCGGCGTTCCCGGCACTGTGAGCTTCAGTTTTTTTCCTTGGTTGCGCCACACGGAGAACTTTTCTTGGATGGCAGCCGGATCCTTCCAAACCTGCACATAGGGAGCCTCTTTTCGTCCCTCGCCAGGCAGAATGCCACTCCATTTGAAGTCGGTCAATTCTTCCCCTCTTGGGATTTTGTGCTCGCCCACGTTCATAATGTCGTAGCTCAGAAACGACGTGGCCGCGCTGACCTGAATGCGATCCGGGCCCATTGGGAGCTGTAGGGTGTCGCCCCCCTCCACCTCCTGGATATAAATCTCAAGCACTCAGATTCCCTCCACTGCGTTTGTTGGCATATTGGCGTAGCTCTTTGCCAGCTGCGTGGCAATCATGCTGCACAGCTCGTTCCCAATCTCAGGAAGCCGCGCTCTGATCTGGGCCACGATGTCCCCGCCACCGTTGCCGCTTGCGTCGACGTTGATGGTCATGCCGCCCAGGCTTACGCTGATGCTGCCTGCGATGCTACTGCCGCCCGAGCTCCTGGCCGCCGTCTGTTCTGCGATGCGCATCGACTCGCCGGCGTTGTAAACCCGTTCGCCGCCCCGCATACGGACCAGCTCCGGGCCGTTCTCACCGACCCACGCAAGGCCGGGAGGTGCGGACAGTGTGCCGCTGGCGTATCCTTTCTGGTTCTGGCCTGTCTTTTCGTAGTGGGCCGCCACCTGTTCCCAGTAGGATTGATCTTTGGTGCTGCCTTGGTGATAAGGGGTGATGTATGCGTCCAGAGCCGTCAACCCCAACTCACCCAGGTCGAGCCGCATCCCGCCCAACAGAGCAAACTGCTCGTTGATGGCCATGACAGCAGCCAGAACGCCGGCAAGCTGTTCCTTGAACGGCTCAATGGCCGCGGTCAGTTCCTTCTGTCGGTCCTCGGCGTCCTGGATGGCTTTGGCTGTGGCATCGTACTCCTCGCTGCCCTTTTCGGTCTGGGCCAGCTGCTGTTCCAGTTCCAGCCTCTGCTGCTGGACTGCCTGCATCTCGGTGAGCTTCTGCAGCATGGTGTCGAGCCCGCCGGCGGCGTCTAGACCCTCAGGATCCAGCGCTGCGGCCATCTTGCCCTGGTAGATTTCCTGATACTGGGCCATGAGGTCGTTCAGGGATTCACCTTCGCTGTTAGCCTTTTCCAGGGCTTTGTCCATCTCTTTCACGACATAGTCGTAGTTGGATCTGACGCCGCTGTATCCTTCCAGACCCTGGCCGTATTCCGCGTTGTACGACTGCAAGAGGCTTGCGTTCTTGGCCGCGGCAGCCCTGTACTGGCTACTGTCCTCTCCGTAAAGCTGCCCCATTCTCTCCATCTCATCGTATCCGGACAGGATGGCGCTTAGCTGGGATGCCTCCCCGGAGAGGCCGTTGTATCTGGCCAGAGATGCGTCCTGCTTGCTCTGGGCGTCCGCAATCTTTTTTTGCAGGCCGGGAATCTGTTTTTCGGCCTCTGCGTTGGCATCTTCAGCTTCCCTTCGGGCCTGATCGCGCTCTGCTTCTGCAATGTCGTGCAACAACTGCAGCTTCTCTTCCAGCTTGCCATTCTCGATGTCGTACTGAGTAATCAGGCCAGGATACAGGCTTTGCAGGTCCTTGATGGTCTGGGACAGGTCGCCCTGCGCCTGCGAGAGGTCATCCGAGCTCATCGACCCGTCCTTGATCTTGGCACTCAGGTCGGTGTATTTGCTTGTGAGCGTTTCCAGCTCAGAAGCCTTGCTTGTTGCTTCGCCTAGCGCGCTGCTGGTTTCCTGGATGGCGGCTGTTGCGGCCTTGATTTTGTCGGTGCCGTCCAGATAGTCGCTGACGGCTTCGCCAAACTTGCCGCCGCCAAGCAGGGCACCCAGGCCGCCGACGCCTGCACCGATGAGTGCGCCTGGTACTGCGCCGATACCGCCAAAGAAAGAGCCCAAAGCCGCGCCTGCGGCTGCACCGGTGCCCACCATGCCGAACTTCGAGGCTGCGCTCCACCCGGCCACATTTCGCTCTTTGTCGGAGTTTGTGTCGTTTAGGGCTTTGGTCAGGTCTGCCATGCCGGATACAAGCCCCAGTCCTCCGACCGCACCGCCTGCGATGGAGCCTGCGCCGATGGCAGACATTGCCCCCGCCCACACGGGTGCGGAAGCGGAAAAGTTGCCTGCTCCCAGGTTGATGGCCAGCGCTCCCAGTTTGTCGGAATTGAGCAGTGCGCCCATTCCCGCTTTGCCCAGGTCTCCAAAACCGCCCAACAGGCCCCTGGCTCCGCCGGCGATCTTCATGCCGCCGTAGCCCAGCAGGGCGGCGGAGATCCAGCTTGTGGTGGTGGCTTCCTCGCCGCCCGGAATGATTTTCAGGGCGTTCGAGAACGAGTTTTTGAGAGCTTCCCACACCTTTTTGGCGTCAAAGCCTTGGATGAATCCTTCGGCAAACTTTGCGCCAATGGAAACGCCGCCTTCCGCTGCACCGTCTGCGTCGATACCCAGAACGGTGGTAATCGCGCCGTTGTAGAACTTGCCCAGGCCCTCGCCGATCTTGCCGGCGACGTTGCCCATGAATGCCTGCCCGTCGCTCTTCCACCACTGGTCGAACGGCTCCGCGATGATGGCATCCCAGAGCATCCCGGCTTTGCCGCCCAGGCTTGCGTTCTGGAACTCGGTAGATTCCATGATGTCCATGGCTTTTCCGATGCTGTCCTGAACAATGCCCGCCAGCCTGTTGGAAAGGTACGAGCCGATCTCCTGGAGCTTGTCGCCTACGGCAGACAGCCGTTCCTGGTTCTGGTCCAGCATATCCGCCAAAGACCCCAGACCGATCTTTGCGCCGTCCTGAAGGCCCTGGCCCCATTTGCGGAAGATGTTGATCTCGAACGTGTCCTCGATGTTGGACTTGATGCCTTCGACGGTCTCGGTGGCCGTCTTCTCCATCATGCCGGCGTAGTCGCGCTGCATCCCGGCCAGCAGCATCTCCACGGCTGCGTTGCCGCCGATCTTGCCGCCTTCCAGGACTTTTGTCATCTGTTGCAGGCCAGCGTCATCCGAGCCGTATCCAAGGCCCTCTGCGATGTACGCTTTGGCGCTGATGCCGGCCTCTGCCAGCTGGTTCAGCTCTTCTGTGGACAGCTTGCCTTTCGACTTGATCTGCGCCAGAGCCAGGACAATTCGTTCTAGCCCCTCATCGCCTTTGCCGGTCGCTGCTGCGGCGTCGCCGATGATTGTCATGTCGCTGATAAGCCGTTCCGGGTCCCAGCCCATGGCCAGCATCTTCTGCGTCTGGCCGATGACGTTGGATGTCTTGTAGGGCGTGGTCCGAGCGAACTCATCCAGGTCGTTCATCATCTGCTGGGCTCGCTCTGTCGATTTGAACAGTGTTTCAAAGCCTATAAATGCGCTTGAATACTGGTCCGCCAAGGCCAGCGGTTGGCTGACAAGCGCCTGGCCGGCCTGGCCCATGACCAGGCCAGTCAGGATGCCTTTCAGGCTTGTGGCGTAGTTCAGCAGGCTGCGCAGGGGCTTTGTGGCGTAGTCGACGATCTTCACGGGGATGTTGATGGTCTTTTTCGCAATGGATGCCGCGGTGGCGGAGATTTTCTCCAGCGCCGCGTTTGCTTTTTTGCCAGCTGTTTCAGTTTCCCCGAGCTTTCGGCGGATCCGGTCGATGTCGCTTGCGGTGTCTTTTACCCCCTCAGACGTTCTGTCCCGGTACTGCGCCTCGATGTCGATTATTACGGTCTCTGCCATATTTTCACCTGCCTTATGCTACCGGAGCGGCATATTGAGCCCTTCCTCGATGGCCTTCAAGCCGCAGGCGAAAATGAAAGCCCTGGTTCCTCTGGATCCCGGCTCTGCACCCGGTGGGAGCACTCCCCGCTGCCAGTAAATCCGGTACCAGACGTAGGCTTTTCCGCCCGCGTCGATCAGTTTTTTGCGTATTCCTCAAGAGTGGGCGGTTCGGGCGTCTCCCCGCTGTCAACCTCACCCACAGTGTCGTTGCCGCTGGTGCCGCTGATCTGGTCAATGACGGCCAGGACGGCGTCCTTGTCGCCGCTGCGCAGCAGCGAGTCGATTACCTCGATGGGGGTGATGAGACCCTTCTGCTGCTTGTACTGCGCGTTGTTCCAGATCCTCTGCTGGTCCTCTGCGATGGTCGCGGTATAGATTTTCCAGCTGCGCATCGCAGCGGTGTTGGTCTTGCCGTCCACCTTGGGCAGGTGCTTGCCAGCCGGGTTCGGAATCTTCGGGGTTGCCTTGCGGTAGCAGGCGATCTCCTCTTCTTCGTCCAGAGGGCGAACGGTAAACGAAAACAGGGTCTTGCCACCCCGTTTGATTTCGATTTTGCGACGGAATTCTTCGTCGTCCTTGTAGCTGCCCGCTTCCAGCAGGCCGCGCAGAAGCGAGTCCTCGTTCTGCAGCACTTCTTCCTTGGTCATCAGGTTCTTGTTGTCGCTCATGGTTTCTCTCCTTCGTTAAAAAATAAGACGGGAGGTGGGCTGTCTGCCCACCTCCCGCGTTATTACGTGGTCGGGATATAGTTCTGCAGGTCCGGTGCGCCGTTGACGTGGAAGGACCAATTCCGGCGCACGATGTCGCCGGGGGAAAGGGTCATCAGGTCAACGTTGCCGTTCAGAACGCAATCGGTGAAGTTCTGGCGTTCCTCGATGCCGTCGATGCCGCGGCGCATCTTGCCCTGGAAGTCGAACCGAGGAAAGATGCCCTTCTTCAGGTCGTCGAACAGCGGCTGCAGGAGCACGTCGTCTCGGATGACCATCTCGCTGAAGCTCAGGGTGACGGTGAACCCAGTTTCAACGGCGAAAACCTGGGGGCTGCCCACGGGCTGCACCGTGGTGGTGTTCACGTTCAGCTGAACGTTGAAAGAATCCACCTCGCTGAGGAAAAGCTGCAGGCCACTGCTGAGGGTGACGTACAGCTGCCCGTCCTTGCCGGTCATCAGCTTCCGGGTATCGGTGTTGCTCATGGGGTTCTGGTGAATGATGTCAGGCATTGTCTATCTCCCTCCTTTCTTAGGCTACCGAATTCGGGCTGTAGCGGAAACCATAGATGAAATAAGCCTTCTCCAGGCTGTCAATATCATCTGCCTGGATCACGAACCATGCGCTGTCACCCTGCGGCGGGTTGGCTTCGTCCAGCTCCACGGTGTAACCGTCCAGCAGCTTTTTCTCGTTCTTCATGGTCTCGCAGACGCCCTTTGCGATCTTGATGACGTTGGCCTGTCCGTCGCTGTCGTTGTTGATCTGGCCGATCAGCGGTTCCACCGAGTCGGACACGCGGGCCATCAGTTCCTTGCGGATCTTGGTCCGCTTGATCTTCATCCAGCCCTCGTCGTCCTCGCCCTCGGGCTTCACCAGGGTGGTAATGGCGCTCTCAACCCAGACGATGCCGTCTGCGCTGGTCGAGAAGGTCAGCATACCGGACTGGATGGTGGCCTTGTACTGGCTGTCGGTCAGGCGCTCCAGCGGTTCGGTTGCGCCGGAGATGGAGGTGTGGGTCAGGGACAGATTGCTCGCAATGGCCGCGATCATGCCTGCCATGCGTGCGCCGGCCTTGTAGCCCTCATACCTGGTCCCGGTCGCGTCTTTCCAGCCGCCGCCGACGTAGATCATGTTGTAGCTGTTGAATGCCTTTGCGTGGCTCATACGGGTTTCGAGATCCACGCTGGTGGGCTCTGCTACCAGACCGAAGCACTCCAGCTTGCCGCCCTGGTAGACGCGCTCGATGTACGCGGACAGCAGGGCATGGACCGCCACCTCGTTGCTGTCGGTAACCAAAACGTTGAAGCGATAGGGCTCCAGCAGGGTGAATGCCTCGCTGTACGTCTCGGTGTTGGTGGTGGGGTCAGTGCCCGGCGTGATGGCCTGCTCGGCGATCAGAGCCAGCTTGCCAGTGCCCGAATAGCTGGTCGCCTTCTCCGCGGTGAAGTAGCTACTGCGCTCGTTGATGAGTCCGGTCAGCTCATCCACCTCGCCGTTGGTGCTGACGGCGAACTCGATTTTCTCGCGGACCATGTCGCCCTCGGTCACCAGAAATTCGCGGGCGGTGCTGTCGCCCAGCTTCTCCCGGATGGTGATTTTGAAGGTCCGGCTGCCGGGATACTTGGTGGTCAGCTTGATGGCGTCTGCCGGAGTGTCCGCCGTGGTGTCCTTCAGGGCCAGGGTGCCCTGGGTGCCGCCGCTGCCCAGGCGGACGGCCAGCACGGTAGTTGCACCGCCATTGAATGCCTCAGTAACGACATCCACGGTGGCGTTTGCGCCGCCGCCCATGCGTGCCGTCAGGCCGCCAGCTTCATCGGAACCGATGGTCTCTACTTCGCCCACAGGGCCCCAGTTGGACTTGTACACCGCCGCTACGATGCCGTTTACGATACCAGCCAGGGGGCCGGTGCCGCGGTTCTCGTACCGCTGATAAACGCCGGGGCGGTCTTTCTTTTCGCCAATGGTAAAAAAGACACCCATTGCTTATACCTCCTTCTTGCGGAAAGCCTCGACGATGCGCTGGGCTTCCTTCAGCGTGGTTTTCTTCACGCCTTTCAGACGGAGAGCTGCCGTTACGATGTCGGGGCTGGCCTTGAATACGTCTTTTGCGACGGCGGCCAGCTCCTCCACGGTGTACAGACTCTCCACGGCCGCCGTTGCGGTCTCAGTGGAATTCGTCTTCTGTGCCATATCTGAATTCTCCTTTCATGTTCGCGTGCATCAGCTTCGGCTCTTCCGGCGGCACCCAAGGCACGCCGTAGCGTCCGGTGACAGCAAGCTGCCCTTGTCTGAGTGGGTTGGCAGACGCGCTGATTGCCACTCGCTTGATGAGCATCGGGCTGAAATCGCGCAGCTTGCACTCGCCGTCCAGCGCCATGGCGTTGCACAGGGTGCGGCTCAGGACTTGCCGTGTGTGCGCCCCGGGTGCGAAGATGTGCACCTGCAGCGTGACGTCCATCCAGGCCACCGCCCAGCTGTTGCGCATCGCGCTGCTGTCGCCGCTCAGGCGAACATAAATAATGGACCGCTCTGCCGTCGGGCGGCAGATGCGGTCCAGCTTGTCTATGCCGATTACCAGAGCGTCTGGCATCCTGCTCTTGATGTAGTCACAAAGCCCGGCCACCGGGTCAGGCTCGATGGTGATCTGCGACGGGAAAGCCAGCAGGTCAAAGGTCAGTGTCACACCGATGGTCAAGGGCTGCCCGTCCTGGCCGCCGGCCTCGAATGCGTCGGTACGCTGCCACTCCAGGGCGTAGACCTCGCCGTCGTCGTCTGTCAGAAATGTGTCCCGCAGACATTCGCGGACAGCCACGCCCACGTCGTCCGGGTACGCCTGGCCATTGTTAAGGCACCAGATGTTGATGGCGCAGCTGCCGTCGGCCTGTCTCTCCGGGCTATATGCCCAATCGATCGCAAAGTCGATACGAGGGTACTGCAGGCCGTTCCATCCTGCGTCCGTGTCTGGCGGTGCCATCTGGTAAAAGGCTGCGGGCTGTCCGTCAAACTGTGCGAGCTGTGCACTGAGGGTTTGGTCTTCCTGGATTGCTTCCAGAATCAATGCTTCCGCTGCCATGTCTCACCTCAGTCTTTGAAATACGGCTCGTTGTAAATCCCCAGGACTTTCGGCACGGCCCGGTCGATCACCCGCTGCTTGTACGGGCGGGGGGCCATACGTTTGGTGCCTTCATCCAAAATGTCGCCCAGCAGGTGGCTGCCCACCTTCTGGTCGTTCTCGATGACGCCATGAACGTTGCACTGGCCGCCGCTCAGGTCCTCTGCATAGCTGCGCTGCTTCCAGCCCAGTCGGAACATACCGGTTCGTACTGCGGGGGGCTCGCCGGGGGCGGAGGCGGTGTAGTAGCGCCCGTTGCGCATCTTGCCAGTAGCTTTGTCGCGCTGCCGTCTATAGGTCCCCGGCACTTTGTACCGGCGACCGTGCCGCTGGCCGCGCAGGACAAAGTTCGACGCCGTGCGCAGCTCATTCGCCACCCGGAATCCGCGGCTTTTGACCTCCTGGCCCGCCTGCCGCACCAGGTCAGCTGTCAGGGCGCGGATGGCGTCCGGTGCGCCGTCCAGGCTTGTTTTGATGGTGCTCACGGTGTTTCACCTCCTGCTGTCCCGGTCGGGGTCGTGCCCAGCCGCTCCATGCAATAGAGCGTCGAAAAAAAGCCCAGCTCCATCGGGTCGTGCTTGCCCTGGACGTGGTACTGCTTTTCTCCGATTCGCACTTCATCCCCGGCGTCCGCTTTGGTGCGGCCCCGGATGACGATGGTGTGGGTGATCGGGTGTCCCTGCTGGTTCCACCGCTCTTGCTCGCTTTGGCTCGCTCGGGAGATGGACCCGCGCACCGTGTCGATTAGCTCGGGCTGCGCTGCGACCGAAACCCGCCCCCGGCCGTCTCTGGACGCCTTCTTGCGGTAGATTTCGTAGGTCTTGAGCTCTTGCCCAGGCTTAAAAAACAGCGGGCCCATGTCACACCTCCCGGAACGGTCCGGGCGCGAACCATGCGCGCGGGTTATCGTTCATCCCGTTGTAGAAGTAATGACCTCCGTCCGGGGCGTTTTTACCGAGGGCCATGGGGTTCGCTGTAGGCCACTGCATTTCCGCTTCCAGCTCATCCTTCATGGCCTTCCAGCGGTCGTACCGCTTGCTCAGGCTCATGCTCAGGCCGTCGGCGGAAAAGTCCACCTCGTATGCCATCCGCATGACAATGGCTTTCAGGCATTTGTACTTTGCAGTCTTCCAGCTGCCTCCCTCTTCCGTCGTCTTTTCCAGAATGGCGTCGTATTCCTGGTCGCTGAGGACGCAGGTTTCCTGCGCCCCGCCGACGGCGATGTCCTGGAGCTCAAAGCGCATCTGGTCTTTCCCGCCGTCCTGCATTTTGGATGGGTCGTAGGTGTAAGTCACCTCGTTCGTGGGTTCCATGCGCTCGCCTCCTTTCGGTTACTTCTTGGGTGCCGCCTTTTTCTTGGGCACTTGGGCTGCTACGGGCCCGTCTGCGGCCTCTTTGGGTTCTGGGGGTGTGTTCACCTCATCCTCGCCCTCGGCGGCGTCTGCGGCCTCTTTGGGGGCTGCCTGAATCAGGCCCATTTCCTGCAGCTTGGGTGCCCTGGCCGGGTCCACCACGGCATCCGGGATGATCTCCCCGATGCTGTAGCGCCGGTCAAACCGAACCGGCTTGATGGCGATGTATGCCATGCCGTTCCCCTCCCTTACGCCACGCAGTTCTTGCAGTAGACAGCCAGGTCGGTGGATACCTGCTGCATATCGAAGGAGCACAGGCTCTCGACGAACTCGCTATGGGTGCCGGGCGCGCCCTGGAAATTGGTGACGGCCATGTGCTGGCCGGAACCGAGCATATCCCAGGCGAAGATGTAACCGGCGGACGGTTCATCGATGGCGGGGCGGCCGGTGGTGTAGCACAGCAGCATCCCCTTCGGGTCGCAGATGTACTGCATATCGGCTTCTGCACCCTGTGCGGCGGCGTTGTAGGTGCTCTCCAGAACCAGGACCTCATCTACGCCGAACAGCTGCGCCAGGACGTTGCGGTTGACGGTTGCGGGGTTGGCGGAGCTGCCGGAGTACTTGATGCGCTCGATGATGGTCGGGTTGTTCTTCAGGGCGTTGTAGGTCTCAGCGCCCAGGGCCAGCTTGTTGGGAGTGCGGCGGCCTTCACGCTTCATATCGGTCTTCAGGCCGTCGATAAAGGAGATCGGGTCGCTGTTGTCGTTGTCGAACTGCCAGAACTGCTGGCCGCTCGGGGTGGACGTTGCACCGGTGTACTCGTTTGCCCAGACGCCGCTCTTGAAGAACTTCTGGGCGAACTGAACGTCCATGAACAGCTTGGTCTGCTCTGCGGCGATCTTAGCTTTGGCGACCTGCGGGTCAGCCACGCCGGGCGCGCCTGCGACGGCGAAAGGACGAGCAGAGAGCTGGTCCACGCCGTACAGGCCCTGGTAGACCTCGCAGGAGTAGCTGTCCTCATCCTGGCTCCAGACAGCGGGTGCAACGGTCCCGAATGCGGGCTTGCGCTGCATATTCACGCGGGCCAGGTCGGCCTTGCTGAACTTGTAGAACTTGCTCATGGGCTGCGCCACGGGCACGATCGGGAAGAGCTTGTATGCGACAAAGTCGTCGGGCTGCTGGAACTGCGCGATCGACACGTTGGTCAGGTAGAGATTCGGCTTCCAGGAGCCGTCTGCGATTGCTTTCGCAATGTTCGCGGTGTTGGCGAAATTCATATTTTATTCCTCCGTTTTTGTTTGGTTTTAGCCTGCGTTGAGCTGGCCGCCCCGGCAGAGGATGCACTCGACAAAACCGCCCGCGCTGCCAGCAGCCAAAGCCTGGCCCACAACACTGTTTCCAGCGGCAGCCTTGGTCACCTGGCCAGACGCATCCACAGCCAGAAAATCACCTGCCGCGATGGTATCGCCGGCCACGGCCGCCCCAATCCCCTGAATCTGCACGGTCACGCTGTCGCCGATGTTGACGACATCAGCAGTCTGAAGGATCAGGAAACCCAGAGCTGCCTCACCGGCAGCGGAGCACAGGACAACGTTGCCGCTTGCATCAAACTTGACAGCCTTGCCCGCGCCGCCCTCGATCTTTGCGCCAGCTACCGCCGCGAAGGTGGGGCTGGTCGAAACAGAAGAACCAATGTACATGGTGCTACCTCCTACTTTTCTTTTACTTCACACGGCCGGTGAAGGGATCCAGCGCCGGATTGCTCTCGAAAGCCTTGACGACGGCCTGTTCACGGGTCAGGCCGGGGTTTGCCTTCATCACCTCGGCTACCGTACTGTTCAGGTCGGTGGCCTCACGGCTGGAGCCGTACTCCTTGAAAATGCCGGAGTTCGCCATAGCGACCTCTTCATCCAGCAAGGCAACATAGTCGTTGTAATGCTGCTCGCCGGCCTGCTTGAGATCGTAGAGCTTTCGGGCCAGCTCAGGCGCCTTCTTGCCGATGATCTCATACTTTTTGGCGAAAGTCTCCAGCTTCTCCAGCTCCATACTCTTGCGCAGTTCGGCCACCTCATCCAGTGCCTTGCGCACATCGGGATGGATCTCCGGCTCATTGCCGCCGGCCGGCTCGCTGTACTTCTTGGTCAGAGCCTCCAGCGCGATCCTGTCCTCGGGGCTCATCTTGCCGATATTGATGACCGCCTTGCCGACGGTCATGGTACTCTCTTCCATGTTGTCCTCTTCCTCCTGGTCGTCATCGTAGGTTTCCCCGCCGAAGTCTTCCACATCGGGGCCGTCTGCTTTGCCAACAGCCTGCGCCCAGTCGCCTGCAAGACCAGACACTTCGTCGGTAAACTGCTGTAAACTTTCCTCCATCATCTGCTGCTTTTCAACAGGATTCAGACTGTCGTCCGCAATGATGGATTCCAGGCTTTTGCGCAGTGCGCCCGTGGTCTCGCGGACCTGGGCGGCGCCTGCGCTCTTGGTGATGCGTTCCATGTTGTCCTCTCTTTCCGGGGCGCTCTTGTACAGCTTGATGCGGGCCTTCTGGTTCGCCCCCTGCTTGCAGAGGTCCACAGTATCAAGTTCCATGTTTGTCAGTTTGTTTTTCTTCAACGTATCTCCTCCCTTCCGGGCGTTTTGGGCAGCAAAAAAGACCAGGACGTTTTGTCCTGGCCTTCACTGTGATTATTATAGCTGGTTTTTGGGTGCAAAAAACACAATCTTTTAGATTTTGTCAGCCCTGCGCAGTCCTCTGCTGCCGCTGTTCCTCTAGCATCTGCTCCATCCAGCCGTCGGGCAGCGCGCCCTCGAACATGGCGGATTTCAGCGCCTCCTCATAGGCGTCCGGCTCCACATAGGAAAACACAATCTGGGGCGGGTGGCCGTGCGCCTTGGCGTAGGCGACCGCATCCTCCATATCCTTGCGTAGGTCGTTCCACCACCGGTCCCGTTCCGGGCTGCCGGGGCAGGGATTCTCGGTCTTGCCCTGGTTGATGGCCTCAATCATTTTGTTGATCTCAATGCTGCCGCAGTCCGGCCGCGGCGGGAGCTTCATATGTCGTTTTGCCATATCGGCCGCCTCCTCTTTTCTTTCTGCCGTTCCCTTACGTTTTTATTATACCTTTTTTCACACCGGAACGGAAGTCTTTGTGCGAGAAAACAAACATTATTTTCCCTTGTCCAGGAAAGCGTCGTAGGCCGTCTGGTCCAGCACCTCCAGCTTTCCGCCGCGCTCCTTGCGGGCGATCTGCCGCACTGGGGTACTGCGGTCATTCTGGACCACCTCCACGCTGTCGAACAGCTCGGCCAACTCAGCGAAGTTGGCGGAAACCTCCTTGTGCGCCTGCCTGAGTACGGTGGGCGGCACATAGCGCCGCTCGTCCTTTCTTGGGTTATTGTAATAGCGGGCCATGCTGGACTCCACCGCCACCTCGGTGGGCGTGGATACATAGTGGGCACGGACGTTGGTGTAACCGCTTTCCCTGGCCCGCCGAACCTCCTTCCCGATCTTCTCGGGGTTGGACGCAACACCGTCCACAACGATGTTCAGCCCCTTGGCCATGGCCGCCTGAGTCAGCAGGGTGGCGATGCGGCTGCTCTCCTCGTGGACGTAGTTGGCCGCCCCCATCGAGGTGGCCGGGTCGTCGCTGGCGGCCCGCTGGCGGAACTCAGGCAGCTCCAGTTTGATGTCGTCGGAGTTGATCTGCACCGCCTTCCCCTTGCCGGGGACTTGGACCACCCCTTGGGAGATGGTGTAGCTTTTGCCGCTGCCACCGCCGCCGCCCATGTAATCCAGGGTCGCCTTGCCGTCTGCCGGCGGCTCGACGCCGGCCAGGTATTTGTTGATGATTTGATTGTACAGTTTCACTCGATCAGCACTGATCTTCCCGGTCTTGGGGTCGAGGTGTTCCGCCATGCTGTTGTTCTCACCCCAGGGTTTGGGGATTCTCCGGTCAGCAGAATATGTACGGAACTGGTTTTTGCTGGAAAAGCGTCCGCGCTCATCATGGTAAGGGTTATACTTGCGCAGCTCAGCATAGTACACAGCGGTCTTTTGGGGCGCCGCTGCTCCCCATTCAAAAAAATGCCCACCGCGCTTTTCAAGGTAGGAAACGGCTTTCCTGGTCCGCGCCCTCTTTCGCGGGCGGCCCGTTGTATAATCTGTGTTTTCGATCCCGTAGCGCACCATATCCCGGTATTCCCCTTCCAGGTCGTCCAGTTTGTCCACGGCCAGAATGGCGTTCACAAGCTTTTCAGTTTTGCCCTGGCCGAACCTGGCCCGAATGGTGTCCATAGCAGTGCCCACAACTTCATTTTCTTTCAAACCGATCATTAGGTGTACCTCTCATTCTGAATCATCAGAGCCCCGCGGTTGGTAACGACCCAGAACGGATTGTTCCGGGTCGCCCCGCTGTGCGCACCGGTTTTATCGTACCATGCCTCGTACCCGCGCAGCGCACCAAAACGCCCCACATCCATACAGATGTTGTTGACAGCCTTGTATGTATCGAATCCGATAGTCCCAGAACAGTACGCCTGGCCCAGCTTGGAAAGAAATTCCCTTTGCTGCCGCCGCACCGTTGTATAGGCGGCTACCTTAGCGTCCTTTTTCAAGGTCATGCGCACCTGTGTCCCACCGCCGTTGCGGCCTGCATAGCTTCTGGCTACCCGCAGTCCGTAGTTCCGGTAGGAGTTAGGCGGGGTCTCGGCTGCATAGGTCCCATTGCCCAGCACTCCGTAACCGGCAAAGTGGAGGGGATCCTTCTCGAAGCGATCCATCTTTTCTGCACCGCTCTGCCCGTGGCTGGAAGTTCCCATGCCACGATAAAGTTCAGGAGTCTTGTTTTGGGCGATATAGGATTTGATGGACGCCTTGTCCATCATCTGAGGCATCGCATTGAACCCTCTGGCCTTGTAGATGTCGGTCAGTACCATGTCACCGTTCAGACTGCTGTCTTTATACTGGGAGACGCTATGCGATGCGGCCCAGCCTTTAGTTGCAATATCGTTAATGCCGGGCATAAATTTTTCCAGGTCTCTGACAAATTCGTCATCGCTCATATTCCCCCACTTGACCGACTTGCCGGACTTGTAAGGTGCCGCTGTCTGCTGGATTGGGTCCTTCTTTTTGGCCTGCTCATCCAGATAGGTTTTCAGAGCGCTTCCATAGGCGACGCGGCCCATCGTCATGTATGCGCCCGCTACCAGCTGGTCCATCCCCTCCGCCGCTCGGCGCTTGTTCTCAGCATCGATGGAACGCTTTGCCTGAGCGAGGTTATTGCCGGGCGAGAAGAGCGTGTGTGCATTTCGGCTTGTAAAGCGCCCCCGGCTGTCATGGTAGGGATTAAACTTTCGCAAATCGGCGTAGCTCTTGGATACGCCATCATTCCCGTCTTTCACAGATTCTATGACAAACAGTTTTCCGCTTTTATAACCGAGTTTTGCCAGAACTCTGGGTTCCGGCATAACTTTCTCTCCAGAATCATATCCATCCTCTGCCCATTCGTTCGTGCCGAGAAGATAGGCAACTTTTCCGCTGTATCCACCATATTTCGGCGTGTGTTTTACCATATCAATGTCGATTGCCGACACCCCATCCAGTTCTCCGCCCTGGCCGGCCCGTTCCGGATCATCCTCAAAATCTCCGCCCCAGTTTGAAGAGCGATGCGACATCATTTCTCCGACGATCTCGGTGTCTTCTTCCTGAATCCGGATCCCGTAAGTCTCGTAATCGCCGTCATCAACGATTTCACGCACGGTCTCGTTTTCTGCAATTTCCGAGAATGCGCTCCTTCCAAATATTTTAGATTCGAGCTCAGATGCCGCAGGCTTCCCAGCTCCGCCAGACTTTGAGGTAAACCTTCCTCTCGCGTCATGGTATGGGTTGGCCTTCCGCAGTTCGGCATAGCTCTTGGCCAGGCTGCCACTGCGATTCTCCCTATAGTGCGCCGCTGCAGCTTTCCGATCTTCTATGGTCGCATCCAGGTTTTCTTCCAGCCATTCGTTATAACCGGGGTACTGATCGTAGTCCCGCCGGGCCTTTTCGACGGGCGTCCGCTCACCCTTGCCTCCGATGGAAAAGCTCTGATATTCCCCGCTCTTGATCTTAGCCCAGGCGTCCGAGTCGTCGATTTTGTAGCCAACCCACCAACCCTCGGGGACGATGCCCGGTGGAATGCCAATAGCTGCCTGCTTTTCTTTTGTGAATACACAACTCTCCACCAGACGGCCCTTGTGACGCAGGCCGGGGTCGTGCTTTTCTCCTGCGGCACGGAAGTGCAAAACATGATTATAGGCCGCTTTTTCCAGTTCTTCAGGATCGATCATGTCCCCCTGCAAATCTTCGATCTGACGGCCGTCAGCGTCCACGGCTACATTGCTCCAGCCAAAGACCAGCATTTTGTCCGGCTCAGTCTTGGTGATGGTGAAGGCCGCAGGAGCTGCGATTTTTGCTTTTTTCATTTTCACTCTCTCCCTCCTCAGAGTGTGTTGTCATTGCCGTACTTTCCCGAGTAGTCGAGCATCTCTTGTACTTGCCAGTATTTTTCGTCGATCTCCTGCACCTTCTTTTTGGCTGCGGCGATGGTGCGATTCACCGACTTGCCACCTGGCGTCAGAGATGCTTTGAGCTGGGCTTTTTTCGATTCATATGCCAGCTTGTCCCGCTCTGCTTTCAACCGCTCGACGGTATAGCCTCGGTACGGATTGTTCTGGATTTTCGCCGCAGCGATAGCTTTGTCGTGAGCCCTGCTTTTCCCCGGTGCGAAGGTGAAGGACGCTGCGCCGTTGGCGCTGGAGAACCTGCCCAGGCTATCATGGTAGGGGTTAAATTTGCGCACTTGAGCATACAGTACCGCTCTTTTTCTCTTGCTCATGGCCTCGTCTCCTTTCAAACCTCGATATAGTCCATGGCGCATCGGCAATGCGGGTGCCATGGAGCGAACTGCATCCCATTGGAAAACGGCTGATCCATGTCCACCGTTTCCCGTTCCAGCGCTTTGCATAGGGCGCAGACCCGCTCGTCATCGGCAGTGGACGGGCGCTTTTTCAGCTGCCCGATATAGCCGCGCGCCTGGGCCTGTTTGAGGGCGTTAAATTCGCCGTTGTTGTACCCGAAGGCCAACTCAGTGCGGGCGATCATGTGAGCCCGGTAGAGATGCTGCCGGGTTGCATACTTGAGAGCAGCCTCCTGCGCCCGCCGCTCAATGGCCTCCGCCTTCATGCGCGGATGGTTTTGGATGAGGTTCTGCCGCACCGTGTTGTAGTAGTTGAAGTTTGCCGTCACTTGGCCTTTGTACAGACCGATGACAGGGCGGATGATCCGGGCCAGCTGATCCACTGTCAGGTCCTGTACCGTCGCCGCTCGCTGCACCATGGCTCGAATCGCCTCGATCTGCTGGGCGGTGGAGTTTGTCACCAGCTCAGCGGCATGACGGGCGGTATAGGCCGCGATCTGCTCAGTATTTGCGTCAAATGACCAGACCGGCCAGCGTTCCGCAAGGGAGCCAGCCGCATCATGGATCATCTCTCGCCACAGAGGCATCAGCTCACTGGTCACAAATCGGCTGTAATCCTGCTGCCAGCGCTCGATGGTTTCGGCGTCGATCTGGCCGGTCAGGATCATCTGTCGCAGCTCAGCATAAGTGATATCGCTTTTCTGCTTGTTCCATAGCCGGACCAGGAAGCGCGCCGTCCGCGGGTCGTTGCGGTCGATCAGGTCCCGCAGCCTCTGACGCCCGATGGACGGGGCCGCCTTTGCGACGTCTCCCTGAAAATAGACAGCCATCTCAGACCTCCCCTGCTTTCCATGCCTTCTTCATCTGCTCGACCGCCTTGTCTTCCCCTTTTCCGCTACCCGCCGGGGCATTCTGCTGTGCCGGAGCCGGGACACTCTCGGCAGCCACTTCTTCGGGCAGACCGACGCGACGGCAGACTTCTCTGGACAGCTCCTCATTGGGGGTCAGAACCCCTGCACCCACAAGGCTGGACACCATCTTGGCGAACTTTTCTACATCGCCCTTTTCCACGTCCCCGTGGACCATCTGGGGGTAAGCGGTAATTCCCTTGAAATGTCCCTTGTTCAGCTCGATCAGCCGGGGGATGGCCTGGGTGTTGAACGCCTCGCAGATGGTGTTCATATACGTGCCGATGGCCATGGAGAACATTTCGGTTTTGTCACTGGACAGTGCCCAGCTGCCTGCTTCCTGGTGACCCAACAGAACGAAGTCGGCCAAAATGGTCATGGCAATGCGGCTGTCGTACCGTTCAATGACGCTGCCAATCTCAAACTGCCTGCGGCTACCGCCGTTGAGCAGCTGGAATTGCCACCCAAACGGCACGACGATTCCTTCCAGGGCGTCCCGGCGAACGTTCTGTACAAGTTGTGTGGCATACGTCAGCTGCTGGACCATCTCAGGGTCGCTGGCGTCCCAGATGTTAACCCCCTCGGGCGGGGTAATCATGGGCAGACCGGCCAGGTCGCGTTCAACACCGATTCCCTCGATCTCCTGCATCCGGCGCTTGAAATACCAGTCCCGGTAGCAGTTGCGCAGGATGCTGCGTCCCTCGGGCGAATTTTTCCGGCTCTTGGTGCGGAAGTGGATGCTCTTGCTCTTGGGGATGGTACGGGCCGAAAAATCAGGCGGAGCCATCTGGGTCATGCCCACCAGTTCGCCGTCCTCATCGAAATTCCACTGCCACAGAGTGTCTTGCGACCGGATGGGCAGCTTGCGCCAGCCGATCAGCCCATCGTTGTACTTGCTGTTAAGCCGCGGGTCGTCGCTTTGTCCCATGCGGCGCTTGTAGACGATCTCGTGCCAGCTCCACCCGTAGGTGACAAAGGTCAAAATCTCGCTGATGGTATCCTGCCAAGTGTCGCTCATATCACCCATGCAGCTTTTGACAAACTCGGCAGCCTCTTTGTCCGCTTCCGTGGTCCCGCCGGGATTCACACTCCACTCGGCCTGCCGCAGCAGCATTTCAAGCGCATAGAGCATGGCTCCGATGACGCTGTCACCCTCGGACATCTCGGTGTATATCTCCACGCCCCGACGGCCCTGCAGTTTAGGCTCATACTCCTCATACAGAACGCCGGCGTACTGGCGCAGTCCGGTGCGGCCGTACTCTGCCATCGTGTCGTAGTTGCGCACCACCGGTGGCACCGGGGGGATCCACGCCCCATTTGGCTGGGGTGGAACAGCGCCCTGTTTTTTGTTTTCTGCCATATTTGCCTACCTCCCTTTGGCTATATGCTCCACGGATTTGCGCGGGTGGCCGCTGATGCAGAGGGCGGGGGCGCAATGGCGGCCGCGCCGTGCTCCAGCTCGTTGAAGGCGGTGCCGGAAGCATCCACCATGTCCTTGAATTTCGATTCAGGAAATGATTCAAGCTGCGAGAAATAGGCATCGTTCCATGCTGCTTCCAACACGTCCACGTTGCCGCAAGCGCTGCCCGGCAGGCCCAACCACTGAGCGCTGAACGGCTCAGCGCGTGTCTCCTTGCTGCCGCTCTCACGCTCGATGTTGACGCTGTACCCGGCCAGTAGCTTAATGTACTGCTCAGCCTGTTCTTTTCCGGCCTGTCCCGGATCCTGATTCATGCGGATACGAACGTTGCGGTAGCGGGCTTTGTCGGCGGCGGCAGTGTTCTTGACCGTGTTGCGTACGTCGGCGCTGTTGAGACGCTGGTTGATGACGTCGGCCACAATGTACCGCCCGCACCGCCGCTTGCCCATCAGAACGCCGGCGGTATAGGCCGGGCCATCCTCTGGACGTGCCCCACGTTTGTCCTCAGTGGCCGCAAGGTCCCAAGCTCGTACCCAGCGCACCACGTCGTTCGGCAACTCGGGCAGGATGTTCACCCGGCTGCGCTTGAAGTACAGGCCCGCCGCCGGGCGTATCTTCCAGTTGCCTTCCAGCAGTCGCTCCCGCTCCACAGTGGCCAGCGCCTTGAGGTTTGCGAGATACCCCGGGTTTGTCTCCATCAGGATTTTGTTGTCAGTCAGCTTAGACGCGATGAAGGTAAAGCTCTTGACATCCTCCGGCGCGATCTCGCCGTCGGCCTGCTGCACCACCTCTTCGATGGTGTCACCCCACAGAATCGTATCCTGGAGTCGGCCCATGTAACGGATCACGCCGCTGCGTTTCGGGACGGGGTAGCCAGTATCCGGATCAATCCACCAGGCGATCAGATCCGCCACAAAGCTGTCCGGGTCGGGGTTGCAGGTGCCCCGGATATAGGGCCTGACACCGCAGGTGGAGCGGTTGCGGCTGAGCATATAAAAAAACTGCTTGCGGCTGAAGTGGGTCAGTTCATCAAAACCGATCATAGCGATCTGGGTTCCCTGCCACTTTTGCAGGGCCTGGTCGTTCTCGATATGCTCGAAGCTGACCTTTGCCCCACTGGGGAAGATCCATCGCGCCGGCGGCCCTTTGCGCGGGTGCGCGATGCCGCCGTATATCTCCAGCGAAGTGTCCCACAGGCCGCCTTCGCTTGTAATCTGTTTGGAGTTCTTTCGGAAGATGACCGCGCCAAACTTTGGGTTTCCAGTATGCCGCACAGCCTCCATCAGCAGGGCGTAGCTCTTTCCACCGCCTGCGGCACCGCCGTAAATCACCACGTCCGCCGGGCTGGACAAAAAAGCCTCCTGCGGCCCGGGCTGGGGCCGTATCACAGCCATACTCGACGTCTCCTCCTTTGCAATAAAAAAGCCGTCCCATGGTGGGGCGGCTTCTGCCTGTCAAATCAACTTGAATCCTTCATCCGGGCTCTTGGGGATGCCATCTTGAATTCCCTTCACCTTGTTCAGGATGCGCTCCCGTCGCTCATCCCAGCTCATGGTGGGGTCGCTCTCGATTCCGAGGGCTTTTTCCCAGGTGTCCAGGTTGATTTCTGACAGGGTCTCGATTTTGATGTACCTTTCGTGGACGCCGACCACCATAGTCTTCACGCCGGTCCGCTCACCCTCGATGACCACATCGTAGCAGTGCTTCTGGTCTACATTTGCTTCTCTGGTTTTCTCCATGCTCACCAGCGTCCCTGTGTGCATACGTCCCGGTTCTGTGATTCTGACGGTCATGGTCGTCTCTCCTTTCGCTCTCCTGCTGCTTGATGATGTCATAAAGGATGTCAATTTCACTGATCTCCTCTATGATTGTCTGGCAGATAGATTTGCACCGCGCTTTCAGTCTTGACCGGCTCGCCGCCCGGCTGGCCACCCAGATTTACGTCCATAGCGGCACGGCCGTACTCGTTGCGGTAGCAGCGCTCCAGCAGCCAGGCCGCAGCCTTCCAGTCATCCGCAGACGCTTCCTGAATGGTGCGGATGTGGGTGAGCTTGAAGTCGGCTTCCGCCTTTTTTACGGACTCAAGAAATTCAGAATAGACTGTATCTTTTCCCGCATCTTCGTCCTTCTGTCCGCGCTGGAGCCAGTCATACAGTGCCGTTTCCGAAATGCAAACCGCATCCGCCGCGCCTTTCTTGGTCAATCCTCCGGACACATACGCACAGAACTTTTTTTGCAGTTCTGGGGTCAGCTTTGATTTTCGCCCTGCCACATGCACACCACCTTTCCGTTCAAAATCAAAAAGCGTGCAGAGAGCCCTGTCCGGGTCTTCCACACGCTTTTACTCTATTTATTTTATCATCTTTTTGGGTGCAGAAAACACAAATTTATGGAAGTTCTAGCTCATCTGCTACTATGCGGATAAACTCACTTTGCCATGCGCCTGCCGTATTCGGGTGGCATCCCACCTTCAGGGCAGCCCCTGCGATGGTGTTCGTCCCCTTGAAATACACGAGGTCGATGATCGCGAGCCGCGGCTTGTAATCTGACGGGTGCATTTCTTTGGTGCGCCGGATCGCGTTGTCCACCGCATCAAACCGCCTCTGTTTTTGTGGTGGCAAGTCGTGGATGACGCACTGTTCCACCGGGCTGCTGGGTAGCCCAGACGGACGGCCATCGAAAGACAGGGCAGTTTCTTTCTCCCCATTCTTTCCCACGATAGTATAGGGCGTTCCCGCGCATCCGCCCAGTTTTGGCTCCAGCGGCGTCTCCAGCATACGCTTAAGCATCGGGTACTCCCGTATGATCTTTTTGATATAGTTCCACCATGCAGGCCTGTCTTTTTGCTTTGCCGTGGTCGTCCCCTCCTCTCGGCTTTGTGTTACAGCTTATTGATGCTCGTCACATTTGACTTTGCGCCGGAGCGCGTGTATTCATGCCGCATCAGGCCGCTGGCCTTGTATGCTTGCAGCTCCTGTTCGACGGCTTCGAGGATTTCATGGTACGCTTTCTCCCCGTATCGGTCTTTTACAATCTCCTTGAAGATCATGTACTCGAACGCCTTGATCTGCTGGTCGCCCGCTTTCCTAATGGCTTTCAGTCCCGAAATCTTCACCATCAAATCTGAGAGTTCTAGGATCAGGACCTTGCGGCGGCCCTCTCTTGACCTCTGAGCAGCCCGTGACGCACACTTGATGGAAGAGAGCTCTTTGTTGATCTCCGCTATTCTCTGCCCGATTTCCGAGATTTCTCTGTCGAGCTTCCCGTTGTCGTACGGAAATTCCCTTTTACAAAAGGGACAAGTCATCTGGATCATGACCCAGCACCTCTTTTCATTGCAGTTTGTAGAGCGTGACATCCACGCCCTCCATGGTATCCTCGATGATCTGCCGTACCTCGTTCCAATCACCGCCGCAGATGCCGCAGGAGATGCCGTAGGGCATGGCTACGCTGGCCTTCATGAATTTTGCAAACCCGGCCAGGTTTTCGAGGGACATTCTCAGGGCCGTCGGGCGGAAGTCCTGCCCAGGGTGATACTGCCCGTACAGGTTGACGATGATCTTGCCGTCCGGCTGTCCGCCGGTCGGCTGGGCCATTCCCAGCAGAGCGGATGGCCTGTCCTTCGTTCGGGTGATCAGCTGCTGGTAGTCGATCTCAGCCGTCGGCCATTTATTGAACACATGGTAGGCCAGCCCTCCGGCGGCCCCGAAGCAGTTCACCTGGTGGGCGATGATGGTCTCTGGCGCTTGGAGGAGGTCCCCCTGTTTTACTCGAATCACTGTCATCCCTCCATCTTGGCTCCGCAAAACCAGCAATACGGGACAGTAATTCCAGGCGAATGCCTATCCCCATGCTCACAACGAGAACACCAACAAACCAGATTCCCGTCCTCATCAGTTCTGCCGGCATAAATCCAATGTGCCTTGAGCCGCAGGCTCTCGGGGTCGATGGTGGGCTGCCGGTCGATTATTTCATGAACAGCTCCAGTTACCGTTAGACCAATCGCGCCACGAAATGTTGATTTGACTTCTTTTTTCAGGGCATTCGCATCAATCAGCCTTTTTTCCATCTTTCAGCACCTCAAATCTCTTGAGTAGGATG
>CALVZD010000047.1 GCA_944372435.1 uncultured Clostridia bacterium
ACATTCTCGCTGGCTCACCATTTGAACCTGCGAGAAATATTTTTCAAATTTAATTTACCATAGTCGCGTGTTCACCGTTTGAACGCGCGGGAAAATTTGTTAAGAAAAAATATCTCTGCTTCTGCAAAGATATTAGCCTCTCTACTTTTATAACTACATAAAACTTAAAATTGTTAACCCATTTTTAGCAATTTTCTTAAAAAATTTTTTGTTCCTCCTATTTTATTAACTACAAAAAAGTTGAAATCGTGGGGTCATTTTTGCTTAATTCTCAAAAAAATCTAAAAATTTTTCACTCCCTCTATATTATTAACTACATAAAATTAAAAAATCACAATGACTTTTTGTCTGGTTTTACGAAAAAAGTTATAAATATCTTTATATAACAAAAAAAGAAGTAAGTAAAAACTTACTTCGATAATCATTTTTTTATTTCTTTAAATTCTAATCAGTATAAATTAAATTTTTGTCCAACTTTTGAGATGCACCACGGATTCAATTAGCTTTTTATTTATATTTTAATAATTTATTATAATGAACGTTCATCATCTACTTCTTTTGTACTTTGTGTTTTTTTTTGGTTTTGTCCATTTATATCTTCCATAATTCTTACATAACTCTCATACCGAGACAAAGAAATCTTTCCGTTTTTTACAGCTGTTTTTACTCCGCAGTCTTCAGTTGGAGAATGAATATGATCGCATCTTTTATATTTACACTGTAAATATGGTTCAAATTCTGGAAAGTAATTTTGTATTTCATTTGCATCAAAACTTGAAATATCTAATGCCCTTATTCCAGGAGTATCAATTATTGAAGAATTGTTTTCCCACACATAAAATTTAGAAGAAGTTGTTGTGTGACGACCTCTCTTGCTCTTTTCCCCAACGTGACCAGTTTTTATTTCATCAAAATCCATAATTCTATTAATTAATGATGATTTCCCCACACCGCTATGACCTACAAAAATAGCTCTTTTATTTTTTAAATAATATTTTAAATTATCAATCCCTTCATTATTTAGTGCTGATGTTTCTACAACTGGGATATTTAACTTTCTATAAATATCCAATACTCTTTCATCGTGATCAGTTTTTAAGTCGGATTTATTTAAACAAATGATTGGCTCAATTCCACAAGCTTGTAAAACCATTAAATATCTATCAATAAATCGTGGATGAAGAGGCGGAGAATAAGCAGAGACTACTATAACAGCAGTATCAATATTTGCAGCAAGTATTTTATTTGTTACAACATTATTCCGCCTAGCTCGATCCTTATGATTTCTCGACAAAACAGTTGCTCTTTCTAAAACATTTAAAATTTTTTTATTTTCAGCATCTAATATTACTTCGTCTCCTGGAAATAGTAATTGATTACAAGGAATATTTTGCCTTATACCATAAACAGTTAATATTTCGCCATTATAAAGAATTTTTGCGTCCTTATAACTTGTCTCAATCACAATGCCAGGATTTAAATTAGCATCCCTTTGTATTACAAAACCAACATCAATTTTTTTATTAAAGGCAGTTTCTTTAGCTCGATTTTTTTTGTCTATACTTTTTTTTGTTTTAAAACTATCATAACTTTCTAAATGTGCCATAACTTTTATATCCTTTTACCTTATTTTTAACTAAGAATCATTTATTTATATTATAATGAGAAATAACATAATTGTCAATTATTTTTCTTTCCATAACAATATTTTCAAATCTGTAGGTTGATCAATACCATCATCTAAATCATGATATTTAACTATTTTATTATCTCGTGAAAACGTAATACAATTGTCAGTCCAGTCAATAATATTTTCTCTTCTTACCTTGCCTATTGTTGTGTCCATAACAAACCTTGTTGAGTTAATCCAAGATGGCGTGGAAAAATTAATTTCATCTATAATTTTTATGATTCTTTTAAAAGATAATCTAAAACAAGCAGAATATGAAATTGGATCAGCTATGAATATTGATAATGGTCGTATATGTAAATTGTCCATCCTCTCAAGTAACATAATTAAAACTTTAGAGTTATCATTGATTCCTCTAAGGAGAGGAAATTGTGAATACATTCTAATACCAGCATTATCTATTTCTTTAATTTTACTTTCTACTTGATCACAAATTTCATATGGGTGATTGATATGAAAAACTAGTCTTACATTATACAATTTAAGTAATAATATTATTTCTTCGGTAAAAGCTGATGGTTCATATACAATTGCCCGTGTATGAATTCTTATTTCCCAATGTTTTAAATTGTCCAATGCATACTTTAAATTTTCATAGCCAATACTCAAAGGATCACCACCTGAAAAAATTACTTCCTTAATTTCGTGGTTTTCTTTTAAATAGTTTATTAATGTATCTACTTTTTCTTTAATTGTTTTTTTTAAATTACTTGATTGAAACTTTGCTAAGTTATATGTCCTAAAGCAATACTGACAGTGAGAAAAACATATATCAGTAATTATAAAAACTAATCTATTATCATATTTTCTAATAATATAATCAACATTTTGAATTGGCATATGCTTATTCTCTTCTACATAATCTCTTGTTTCAATGCTTGTTTTTAACTCAATTTTATCTTTAGTTGGTATGACAGATTTATATATTGGCCCGCCAACACCAATAGCATTTACTTCTTCTATTATTTTTTCCTTATAAAAATCCGATATTTTTATTGGCAATAAGGAATCCTTTTTTACTAGGTCTTCATATTTTATTTTTAATGTTTTGTCTAAAAATTTATTCATCATTTTTCATACCATCCTACAGAATTTATTTTTTTTGTTGAAGTTAAAGAATTTTTTACTATATGATTTATAATATCTTTATAACTAAAGTTCTCTCTATAAGCACATGTCATAAATTCACCTTGTGGATGAAAACTTACTTGTGAATTAACCTCTATTAAATAAAATTCATTATTCTTACACCTAAAATCTATTTTTGCGTAACCTTTTATGTCTAACTTTTCTACCACATTATAAACACTTTCCTTTAATTTAGAGAAATCTCCATCAAGTGAAAATATATCAACAGTATGGTCTTTAAGAGTTTTCATTTCATAGTCATAAAATAAAGAGTGACTATCAATTTCGCAGGGCCCTAATACACCTATTCCTTCTATGTATATCATACTGATATCTTTTCCATCCACGAATTCTTCAATTAGAACTGGCCTATTATAATTAGACAACAACCAATCTGCTTGTGTTTTTAAACCATTGAAATCATTAACAACTGATTTTTCTGACATGCCAATGCTTGAACCCTCAGAATTAAGTTTTACTATAATTGGAAACTGTATGTCGTCTATATTATTTAATTCAGATATATTTCTAATAACATGGCCTTTTGGCGTGTTGACGATGCTTTTTAATATATTTTTTGATAAAAATTTATTATGACATACTAGTAAATTAGTACTATCTGGTCCAGAATAATTTTGTTGAATTTGCTCAAGAATTGCTCCATAAACAGATTCTCTGGCAGGTCCGAAAAACCCTTCGCAAATATTAAATACTAAATCTGGTTTTAGTTTTATAATACTTTTTATCCATTTAAAATTTTTATCAGCTTCAATTTTATATACTTTATAATTATCTTTCAAAGCATTAAAAATTGAATCTATAGTAACATTTGAATCAAATTCTGCTTCATATTCAAATGCATGCCTGTTTAGATTGTACAAAATAACGATACTTTTCATATTTATCTCCTTAAACCAAACGCCAAAAAATGATAAATTAGCTCACAAGCTATAACAAAGGAATTATGAGAATTGTCTAAAGTTGGATTCAACTCAACAACATCAAAGCCACATATATCAAAATTTTGCATATAATGCAATGCCTCGTCACAATCATAAGGATTTAAACCGTTTATCTGAGGAGTTCCTGTGCCAAAAATATAAGAAGAATCAATCCCATCAATATCAAAAGTGATATAGAATTTGATTTTTTTGTTCTTATTTTTGTTTGAAATCTCCTCCATAATATGATTAATGTTTTTATTTTTTACATCATTCGAGGTATAAACATTTATACCATTTTCTTGAGTAAAATTAAACCATTCTTCATCAACAACACCTCTTGGCCCAATTGTATATAGATTTTCTCCTTTTAGATACTTTTTTTCAATTAATTTTCTAAAAACATTTCCGTGCCAAACTTCTGGCATATTAAGATAACCCTTTTCAACATCAAGATGAGCGTCAAAATGTATAATACCAATTTCATAATCAAGAAATTTCTCTTTCACAGCTTTCAAAACTCCTATAAAACTACCATATGTTATAGAATGATCTCCTCCACAAATTAAAGGAAAGCTATGTTTTGCAATATTGTATGTTTTTTCTGATATCGCATTTTGATTTTTTTCTGGATTAGTTGGATTTACAAACACATCACCTAAATCTGCAATTTTGAAATTATTAGTTTTATAAATCTTTTTACGATCTAAATCATAGAGAGTTTGCCCTTCTATTCTATCCCAAAAAGAATATTCTCTTAATAGTCTAGGAGCATATTTAGCCCCAAGTCTATAAGATGCTCCATAGTCACAGGGCACACCTAAAAACACCACATCATAATCCTTTATATCATCTTCGCATATAAAATCTCCACCCATAAATGTAGGTATTCCAGCATAAATATATTCTTCTTTTCTTTTCATAAAACCTCCTTTCTAAACATATTGCGAAATATCCATACTGATACTTGGCTTTTTAGGGTGATTAAACACTTCATCTAATATTAAATCTGTATATTCGCCAAATAAAGGACCGCTTATTGTTTCAATTACATCTAAACCACTCATAGTAAGATTTGCTTCTATAATTAATGGGTTGTTTGTCTCATCAATAGCAATATCCCAGCCAATTAATCTAAAATGTGGCAATCTTTGAGCTGCTTCTTTAATGAGATCATAAATTTTTTTTAAACATCTTATTTTTACGTTACTAAAACATCCTCCATTTGGATGAATTGTATATTTCTCCCCTAAAGCATCATATGCAAAATTAGATAATGTACCATCCTTATTTACTTTGCAGTAAATACCGCCAAAGCTTGCATTATCTACGCATGAATTATCCCTTCCTATTCTAAAAGCTATTGCAGGGAGTATTTTAATCTTATTATCAATTAACAAAGTCATTATTCGTATGGTATTTAAAGATTCGGGATGCAAAAATGCTGTATCATAAGATTGCTTTACTATTTCCTGAAATATAAGATTTTGTGACGTTTCTGTTCCGAGAAAATTTTCAATTTCTACTTTTGTTGCGCCTTTGAATATTTTTACACCTTTCCCACCATAAGTTGCCATACTTGGTTTTACTATAAAGTTTTGTTTTTTTAACAAAATTTGAATTGCTTTTGATTTATCAATAAGTTTATATTCCTTGTCTAAATAAGTGCCATTAATAATTCTTAAATAAGTTTCTGGCATTTTTAATCCTTTAAAATACATATCAAAATAATTTTTATCTGCAATCCCTGGTTCAATTTGTCTATTGTTTAAATAAGGATCAATATATCCAGCGAATATGTCATCAGGTATAAACTTAACATCAAACTTACCTGTTTTATCTATATAATATCTATGATAATTTAAATCTATTTTTGGAAAATAGTTCGCCCAATATTTTTTAATTTCGTACTTTTCAATTTTTGTTAATTTTTTAGTATCTTTATTAAAAATTGTATGTGAATCTTTGTTAAAACAATGTTTACCTTCAATTGCTATAGTCTTAAATAGATCATTATATTTTTTTAGAATTTTGTTATAGGATTGTTCTTCATATTTTGATAACTTCATATTATACCTCTAACCATTTAGATAATTTATTTTCAATTTTCTCGTCTATTAGATTATTTGATTTCATCCAATCGTCATCAAAAATCTTATCAAGATACTTTTCTCCTCCATCACAAGTAAGTATAACCGCAACTCCCACATTTTTCTTTTTATATATATCTTCAAGGGCTTTATATATAACTCCACCAGCAGAGCCTCCAATTAAAATTCCCAAGGACTTGGCTAGAAATCTGCATGTGTTAAAAGCTTCTTTGTCCGTTGCATAGAAATTTTTATCTATTAAACTATAATCAATAATAGGCGGAATTTCAGCATCAGGAGGGTTGCCTGTTCCAGACTGGAAATAAGGTCCACCTTGTCCACCAAAAATTATAGATCCTTTAGGTTCTATTGCATTTATCTTTGCTTTTGAACCATATTTTTTCAAGCCTAGTGCAGTTCCACATATTGAACCTCCCGTACCGATAGCTCCATATAATTCATTTATTTCGCCAAGTTCATTAATTAATTCTTTTGCTAATGAATCAACATATGCACCTCTATTGTCGATGTTTTCATGCTGCCGTAGGACAAATGAATTAGGTATTTTTTTTGAAAGTTCTAACGCTTTATTTTCTCTTTCGACAACGGCTACTTCGTCTGCTTTTTTGTCTGAGCCAACCATAACAATATCACCACCATAGGCTTTTATTATTTTAATTTTATCAATTGAAGCATGGTGGTCGACCACTGCTATAAAATGATAACCTTTAATAGCTGATAAAAAAGCAAGCCCCGTTGCAGTGTTTCCTGAAGAGGATTCAATTATTGTTCCGCCAGGTTTTAATTTCCCTTCTTGCTCTGCTTTGCAAATCATATTAAGCGCCATCCTATCTTTCATAGATTGACCTGGATTAAATTTTTCTAGTTTTAAATATACTTTCCATAAACTTTTTTTTAATTTTAATTCAAGTAGTGGGGTATTACCAATTAAATCAATCATTGATTTAGCTATCATTTTCCTGATCATCTCCTATTTTATAACAATTTCTACTTTTGTAAACAAAGTATTTTCTTACTAAAGGGATTTTGTGGAACATAGATTCATTTGAATCCATTTGATATCCTGCAGTGTTTAAATATATTAAATAATCTCCTTTATGAGGCTTAAATGGAAATTTTATTTTACGCCATGTTAACATATCCTGTTCCAAACAAAGGTTACCTGCAACAGACGCATAATATTCTTTTCCATATTCATGTCTTTTTAATGATATCAATTTGGGTTCGATTAAATAATCACTATTAAACCATTGTTCAGACAAACAATTTACGTTCCCATTGGTGACTATAATATTGTCTCCATTATATAATTCTTTGACATATTCAACTTTGAATATAGAAATCCCACAATTGTTTAATAAACTTCGCCCTGGCTCTATATAAATTTGTATATTCCCTAAATTTTCAATTGTCTTTTCTAAGATATTTGTTAAAAAACACTCACTTGCAATATTATTATAATAAGGATAAAAATCTCTAATTTTTTTTCTTTTGAAAAACATATCTTTATTTACATTAGTAACAAAATTTTCCCAATCTGATTTTGAACAATAATTTATAGGAATTCCTCCACCAATGTCTATGAATTTAATTGTGTCTAATTTATTCTTTTGTATAATTTTTAATAATTCCTTGATAGCTTTAATTCTCTTATTAAGATTGTAATTGTTAAAGTGGAATGAAAAGCCTTCTAAATTTAATTTTCCGCCTTTTATAATCTTTAAACAATCATTTATTTGTTCTTTATTAATGCCGAATCTGCTTATTTCTCCTTGTAGATTGGAAATGCGCAATGCAATACGAGAGTTTAACCCAATTTTTTTAATTGTTTTTAATTCTTCAATATCATCAACACTAATAATACAATTATTTAAAATAGCAAGTTTCAAATATTCATTTGATTTCCCAGGACCTGAAGCGATTATTTTGTTCGTAAATTTTAAGGCATCTTTTAACTCATATAAACTTGAGACTTCAATGCCACACCCAGCAATAGCAGCATATTTTAGAAATGTATAGGCTTTATTTGCTTTACAAGAAAAAAAGATGTTGTTACTCATCCTATATTTTGAGAAAACATCTTTATAACTTTCAATATTAAATAAAAAATTATCAACAAATAAAATATTTGCAGGTGATTTGAATAAGGCGAATAAGTTATTGTCTGCAACAAAATCGTTTACTATTTCATTTGGTAAACTATAGATCTGAGTATAATTCATAACATCCCTCACTACTAGTTTAATGATGGAATATTTTTACTGCTTTGTCAAGTGAATTGACTATTTTGTATAAAAACATAAACTATGTCTTCGAATTTTTGCATAGTTTTTGCAAAGTTTTTGAAAAATGTGCCGTTTTGTGATGAGTTTTTATGTTTTGCTTTCGTTTGATGTTGTATATTAAAAGACAAAGACTATTTACCTTATTTTATAAGGGGTTTAGTCTTTTTATTAAATAACAGAATATGATAGAGTTCGAATCCCTTGCGGCGCACCAGAATTTTAGAAAAACGTAATTTCACTATCAAACGAGACCTTCAGATAATGGCACCAATTGTTTACTGTTCATTTTTACATTCATCATTTTTCATTAATTTGTTTCTCAACCAATATAAAACTGGAGTAAATAAAACTTCATAAAGGATTTTTATTGCTGCTTGTAATAAAACCATTAACATTATATCTTGAAATTCTAATATACCAACAAAACTAATAACACAAAATATAAACGAATCTAAAAACTCTCCAACTATTGCTGATGTTGTTGTTCTAAGCCAAAACAACTTGTTTTTTGTAGCCTTCTTTAAAATAATCATTAAATATGATTTTACAGTTGAGCCTATTAAGAAAGCACAAAAAGAAGCACAAAAAACTCTTGGGGTATAATTAAAAACTTGACTGTATGCCTCAGACAAACTCCAGTCGGCAGGTGCAGGTAAATGAACAGCTAGCAGACAAATGCCAGTTAAAAATAAATTTGATATAATGCCAATTGCTGTAACTTTTATTGACTTTTTGAACCCATATACTTCTGTTAACAGACCTCCGATTATAAACGTTATTGGAAAGACTAAAATGGATGCTGATAATTGTAGTGATCCGATTTGAATAAGTCTTCCTGTGATAACATTTGCAACAAGAACGCATACGACGAAAATGATAGCCAAATAGAAGAAATATTTTTCTTTTTTATCTTGCATATACACTCACTCCAAAAAAAGTGTAACATATTTTTAAAAATTTTTCAACGATAATATACATAATGTTGTCTGTGGTTTGCTTAATTCTAGGCTCACAAAAAACAGAGACTTCTTGAACAAAATCAGGCCAAAACCGTTTTTTGCAAAAATTGCTTTTAAGCAGCAAGACAGTTTGCCAGAATCTTATTACGTGGGATTAAAAAACATAGAAGCCGAAAACAAGCAAATTGTGATAGACTGGCGCACGCCGGTTGCATCCTTGCTTTACTTTTCATCACTTGGCAAGGCGAGTTATGACTCACCAACAGGAAAAATCGACGTTGACCTTCAACTGAAAAGACAATTTCGACTTGAACCTGACAAGATCGTATCTTATATCGACACAGACACAAAAATTGATGATGATTTTTTGCAGGCCGTCCTTAGCCAAAACACAACTTCTTACATGCACAATATCGTGCAAACGATTCAAAAAGAACAGAATAAAATAATTCGCCGCCCGCCGCATCAATCAATAATTATCGACGGCGTTGCTGGATCTGGAAAAACTTCAATTGCGTTGCACAGGATTTCCTATATCCTATACTGCAATCGTGGAAGTTTGTCCAGCGAAAACATACTGATCGTTTCTCCAAACAAACTGTTTAGTTCATATATCGGCGAATTACTGCCTGAACTAGGCGAAGAAAACGTTTATAGCTGCCTGATAACGCAGGTGCTCAACGAAGCAAAACTAATGCCAAAAAAATATGGCGACAAAATGACCATGGTCGAAAAAGGCTTTTCATCGCTACAATATCAAAATCAAGTTAATTTAAAGCGATCTGTCGCATTTTTTGACGAAGTAGAACAGTTTTTGATTGACTTCGATATCAGACCTTTCGTTATAGACGCCTTTAAATCAAATGAATATATGATTCCGCAAAAAATATATGAAAAAATTCCTTTACAAAAAACTTCCGACTTAAAAACGAAGACGCAAAATTATGTGCATATGGTGCTAGTCTCTTCGTATCCAATGCTAGCGTATAGACAAATAGAAAAGATCGAAAACCAAATTTTAAAACATTTAAACAACACATTGACAACAAAATCGGTGTTTGCAAAGCTATATTTTGAAAAATCGCTCAAGGGTTTGGATAAAATCGGATATGAAGACGCGCCTGTTTATGCCTACATTAATTTTAAACTAAACGGCGCGCAGACGAACAAAGCAATCAAGCATATCTTTGTTGATGAAATGCAAGATTATGATCCTTTCTCTATCTATCTTTTAAAAAACCTGTTCCCTGATGCGGTCATGACCTTTGCTGGCGACTACAACCAAAACATATTGTCAAGCTCGTCAAATATTCAAATGTTAAAACGCCTTTTCCCTAACATCCCTATTGACAAACTAGATGTCAGCTATCGTTCTACATTTGAAATAACCGCTTTTGCTCAAAATTTGATAAATAAAAATTTTTGCTACAACTTTATCAGGCACGGAGAAAAGCCCACCGCAACAAAAGTCAAAGACATGCGCTCGCTTGATGCTGAGATAAACTACATATGCACAAATTTTCCTAACGATAAGATCGCGATTATAACAAAAACTTTGGCAGAAGCACGCGATATTGCTGCTCATTTGCCAGAATTTGACTTGATAGCAAACGATGACGACCCCTCGATTTTGTCTTCAAACAGAATAATCACAACCACATTTTTGAGCAAAGGCCTCGAATATGACAGGGTTGTTATTCCTTTTGTAGATCAAAACAATTATACCGCAGATCTTGAAAGACAAAATCTTTATGTGGCTTGCACTCGTGCTTTGCATGGAGTATATATCTTTTACAACGAAACTTTGCCTGATTGTGTCCAAGCCACACTCTTGGAAGATTTTTCCAAAAAAAACGCTAAATTCTCCCTCCGCGCAACAGATTAAAGAAAACGGCTTTAAAAGTAAATTCTAACAATTATATATGACGACTCTTTGATTTTCTCACATCCTAGGCCTAGTGCATAACTATAAATATGACAAAAGCATATGATCGCGAGCAAGCTGTCAGCTATGCGCGCAGGTGGGCGCTTGGGCAAAACCCAGACTTCTTTCACTTTGGTGAAATTGGCGGAGATTGCACAAACTTTGTCAGTCAATGTCTACTTGCTGGCGGTGGCGTGATGAATTTTGACGAGTATTATGGCTGGTTTTACATAGACTCCGCTCGTCGCTCGCCGAGCTGGGCAAGCGTGGAATATTTGCGCAGATTTTTGCTCACTCAAAGCGTTAAAGGCCCTTTTGCGAGGCTGGAAGGCTTGCAAAATCTGCAAGTCGGAGACATCATTCAGTTGCGGCAAAACCCTCTGCGCTTTAATCACAGCGTGATAATTTCAAAAATAGAAGATGGCGAAATTTTTGTGTGCGCGCACTCTGAAAACTCTCTCGACCGCCCTCTTTCAAGCTACAAATATCTTGAAGCAACAGGTTTGCACATCATCGGTGTTCAGATTTGACGAGCGCTTTTCATTTGCATAAATTTTGAAAATGGTATATACTTTGAATATATGGTCTGCAAAGCTTTTTTTTACAAAAAAAGAGAGCTTGACAAGCTGACTCAAAAGGAGCGGTATGAAAAAATTTAGAAGCGCTTTGCTTGCTCTGCTCATTTTGCCGTGTGCACTGTTTTTTGGAGCTTGCTCGGTTCAAACCGAATATGTTTCACCAACTGTGACGGAAGAGGTTGTTTTAACCTCGGATCTGACGCAGGCGACCAACCTTGCGATGATGTCGACGGTGGCGATTTTCGCTCAAACGAGCGGAGGATACGCTGCCGGAGCCGGCGTGATCTGTTCTCTTGACCAAAGCAGCGGCGAGGCGTATATCATAACAAACTATCACGTGGTGTCGAGCGGCGACTATTTTAGTGATGCTATTGCTTCAACAATATATGCTCAGCCATATGGCTCGCAGTATTGCTATGTCGCCGACAATATGTTTGCAACCGAACTTGTCACAGGCAACAATCTTTTGACCTGCGAGTATGTGGGCGGCTCGCAAGCATATGACATCGCGGTTCTGCGTGTTGAGGACAGCCTGCTTTTAGAGCTGGATGTCAGAGCGGCAACGATCGCGTCCTCAACGCCAAAACTTGGGTCGCAAGTGATCGCGATTGGCAACCCAAACTTTGAGGGCTTGAGCGCAACTCGCGGCATCATCAGTGTGGAGTCCGAACAGATTGACGTGTATGTGGGCAATGAGGAAAATGTGCCTGTCTCGACCAACGAGGTCGTCTCTTACAGAGCCATCCGCTTTGACGCGGCGATCAACGGCGGAAACAGCGGCGGCGGGCTTTTCAACGAAAAGGGCGAGCTGGTTGGAATTCCGAGCGCCTCTGCCGAGGATTTGGATGATTACAGCAGTGCGATACCTGTGAGCGTCGCCGTGGGCGTGGCGCAAAATATCGTTGACACAAGGCAAAGCTATAACCTCTCTGGCGTATATCTGGTGGACATCGGCATTGAATACAGCGCAAACAACTCGAAGGCTGTGTATGACGAAGCGACAGGTCTGACATATATAAAAGAGGACATCTTGGTGTCGACGATTTCGCGCTCTGGGCTGTTTGCAGAAAGCGGCATCACGGCGCTTGACAAAATCACCTCGATCAAATGCGGCGATCGCGAGCTGGAACTTTCGCGCGCTTTTGAGCTTGACGACTTTTTGCTGACGATAAGGCCAGGAGACACGATCGAGTTGACCTGGGTGAACGGCGACGGTGGCCACACCTATTCAGCCACAACCAGCCGCACAAATTTTGGGATAGTTTCGGTAAGCAGGGTTTAAGATGAAGCAAAACATAATTCTAGATGTCGATCCTGGCGTCGATGACGCGGTTTCGATGATATATGGCTTTTTGTCAAACAAGTTAGAAATTCGGCTGATCTGCGTGACAAAGGGCAACAAAGATTTGAGACAAAGCACGCTGAATGCGCTTTTCATCACAGAAAACTGCGCAAAAAAACCGGTGCCGGTCGTGCAAGGCGCAGACGGCCCAATCAAACCGAACAAAATTCCGGTTTTGAATGTGCACGGAAAGAGCGGCCTCGGCAGGCTGATCAATGTGACAGAGGTAACCTCGCAAACGATAAATCGCGATGGATATGACTCCGCCGAAGCGATACGCGACTGCGTGAAAAAATATAGCGACGTCATATATATTTGCAACGGGCCGAGCACCTCGCTTGCACTTGCGCTGCAAAAATATCCGGAGATCGCGCGCAGACTTAAAATGGTTTTGATCATGGGCGGCACGATGAGCGGAGGCGGAAGCATCACGCCGTATGCAAGCTTCAACATCTTTTCCGACCCAGACGCGACCAGCATCGTGCTGAAATCCGGCGCGAAAGTGCGGTTCAGCCCTTCTGAAACCGGCCTTTCGGTGTTTTTGGATCAGGAGATTTTAAACCGCTGGGAAGGGTATGGAAAATACGGAAGCCTGGTGAAAAAGCTCTACACCGGCTATCACGACCTGCTGCTGCCGACCGACAAATTTGCCACGCACGATCTTTGTGCGCTGATGTCGATCACTCATCCTGAGTTTTTTGAGATAAAAAAAGTTGAGGTCAGCCTCAACACCGGTTTTGGCAAAAAGCGCGGCCAGACGATCTTCAAAAAGGCGGCGGAGTCAAACATCGAGCTTGTTAGCAATGCAAATCGCGAAAAAATTGTCGAAACTTTCGACAAACTCTTAAAAAGATCCAAATAAAAAAACTGCTTGTTTAAAAATAAATATAACAAAAAAACTGCTTTTTAAAGCAGTTTTTTTCAAATTATAGCAATGGCGCAAAAAGGCGGAAAATCGACTGCGCCATTTTGCTGAGCGGCGGCGCTTTTTTAAAGTAGGATTCATCGGCGAGCACCGACGAGTCCATACCCTTTTTCATTTCAAGGGCGTATTCGGAGTTGAGCTTTTTCGAATACATGATCACCGTGCACTCAAAGTTGAGACCGAACGAGCGGTTGTCGAGATTGCAGCTGCCGATCGAGAGCAAATCGTCGTCGACAAGCAGTGTTTTTGCGTGCATGAAGCCGCTGTAAAAATAGGTCTTCACGCCGATCTGTGCCATTTCGCGCGCATATGAAAGCGTTGGAAAGAACACCGTCCATTTGTCAGGCTTGGCTGGCAGCATGATGCGCACATCAACGCCGCTTTTTTGCGCAATGGTGAGCGCCGAGATAAAAACATCATCCGGCACAAAGTAAGGCGTTTGCAACCAAACACGCTTTTTTGCCGAGGTGATCATCTTGACATAGGCTTCCTTGATTTTTTGCAGTTTGGAGTCAGGGCCCGAAGTTAAAACTTGCAGCCCAACCTCTCCTTTTTGCTCTGGAATTGGAAAATATTCTTCAATATACTTTTCCACCGGCGTGTTGTCGTTTTTGGCGTAGCGCCAATCGTCGAGGAAGATGTTTTGCAGCGGATACACGCCACTGCCCTCGATCCTGATGCTGGCGTCGCGCCATGGCGAGAGGCGTTTTTTCATGCCCATGTGGTCCTCGCGAATATTGATGCCGCCGGTGTAGGCGATTTTGCCGTCGATGACAACGATCTTGCGGTGGTTGCGATAGTTGATTTTGAGGTTGATCATCCTGATGTGCATAAACGGCGGAAAAAACTCAGCCACCTCGCCGCCTGCTTTTTCGAGCTCACGGAAAAACTTGCGACGAGTTTTTTTGCTGCCCACTGAGTCATATATCAGTTTAACTTTGACGCCCTCTTTGGCTTTTTGGATGAGGATATCCATGATCTCTTGGCCAATTTTGTCGCTGGCAAAGATGTAATACTCCATGTTGATCGACTCTTTTGCTGCGAGCAGGTCTTGCTTTAAAATGGCAAGTTTTTCAAACCCAAAGCAGAAATATTTGATGTCGTTGTAAAGGCAAGGATAGCCGCCCATGTCGAAGCAAAGTTTGACAAGCTCGGCGTTTTGACTGAAATTTTTGGTGCCGCTGACCTCCGAAAAGGTTTGCAAGCCGCGGATGTTGTTCAAAACGTCCTTTTCGCTGATCGCCTTTTTTTTGAGCATTCGACGAGTGCGATAGCTGAGCCCACTGCCGAGCAGGATGTAAAAGATGAAGCCGATGCCTGGAAAGAAGGTCAAAATCGAAAGCCAAGCGATGATCGTTTGAGGCTTTTTCTTTTCAAGAAAGACCATACCAACGAGCAGCAGCAAGTTGATAACGCCCAAAATCCCAAAAGCAGTCAAAACCCAAAATGCCCAATGCAAAGTTTGCCTCCTTTTTTGCCTTTGCGGCAAAGCGCCTTGCTTTGATGCGAGGCGCTTTTTTTGTTAAACGAGAATGATACGATAAGATCCGAGCAAATGATCGCGAGAGTTGCGCTCAAAGGTTTTGTCCGGACCGCCAGAAGCTTTGACGTATATGTTGATCAAGATATAGTTTTGTCTGTCGATTGTATAGCCGTCGCCGGTGTAGAGATAAGTGCCGTCAAAGTAAGCTTGCGAATAGCTGCCACTTGCGTCAGACACTTCAAAGTAAACAGAGCTAGTCAACAGAATTGAACTGAACAATCCATCGCTTTGAACTTTCACTGCGTGACCATTAACGGACGTCAAGGTTCCTTTAGAGTCAACCGTGAATTTATAAGTTCTTGGCACGTCGTCCACCGTCATATTGAACGAGCCTTGTCCTGTGGTGCTGTCAACCGTACCATCACTAGGCGCGCCGCCTCCACTCGCTTTAAACGAATAACTTGGCGTTGCTCCTGCCCTGTAAGAGTAAGTGATGCTGTAAGCGCCAGAGAATATATTAGCGAAATCTTCTTCTCCAGACGTGTTTGCAACAACGTTGCCGTTTTCGCTATCCTTTGCGGTGTAGAGGGTGACACCCTGAGCCCATGTGGCAATAGGAATTCTGAAATTGCCAGTGGCTGGGGTTGGCTTGCCGTCGGATGTGCCAACATTTTCCCAACTTTCACCTTTTTCGTATTGCACTCCATTGCCAGAGCCATCAGCATCAATCTGTTTGATTGTTGTCTCGCCGAGGCCGGTGTCGAGCGAATAGTAAGCGCGTGCGAGATAGAAGGTTTGATCGTGACGATAGTAGAAGTCTGCGCCAGATGTTTCGTCTGTGTTAATGCCGACAATATAGGTCTTGTCGATCACGCCGTAGCCACCACTGAACCTTGCCGAGTTTTCGATGTAGAGAGTGTCGTTAGTTATTGCAGTCCATTTCGTTACGTCACTTTCTGACGAATCTGTTCTGTAAACCGCATATGATTTGTAGGCTACAACTTTTGTTGCTCCGTTGCTTGGCGTTGCAATCGCTTGTGCTTTTGCCTCATTTGTGGAAGCGGTTGATGTGCCAAAATACAGACTCGCGAGGTTTGAACCTGTGAAGTAAACCTTGACGGTGTCGCCAGCCTTAAACTCATCAAAGCCTTGCACGCCGTTGAAGAATTCATCGACAGTGCCGACATAGGCGTAGCGCGTCGATTCGCTTGCCGCAACCTCAAAGGTTCTGCTGTTTGTGAAGACTTGGGTGTCTTCGTCAGAGCCGCGAGTCAGCTGCATAACAACGGTTGCATAAGCGCTTGTTGAACCAGTGCCAAAATTCAAAGCAAAGATGTCTTCGCGGTTGAGAGGTGTGGTCGTTCTTGTTGTTGGAGTGCCGCTGCCCTCTCCCGAACCGCCGGAGCTTTCAAAAGTATATTCAGGCGCATCCTCCGCCGTGACATCATCCGTTATATCCTTATTTGCATATCTGACTCTGAAATCCTCGTCGCCGGAGGAGATGTCGTTTGGCGTGACTGTGATGACAACGGCGTCGGTATCAGGCTGCAAGGTGGTGCCAACGATGTCAGACATGCTTTCATACACGGTCTGCTGTCTTTCTTGATAGGTGTTGGTCACTGTGCGCGTGCCGGTGAAGGTTGTGGTGCCGCCTCTCGTGACATCCACTCTGATCGTTGCAGCTCCGCCGTTTCGCGGCAGAGTGATTTCAAGCGTGTCGTCGTAGTAGGTGACTTTTCCATCGGCTACATCTCTATTGTTTTGAGTATCTCTCACTGAGATATATTGTGACAGTGAGAAGTCTTCCGCGTCGGTCACAACATGATTTTCACTTGTGATGCTATACTGCCTGCTGATCGTTGCTGGGAAGCTGATGTCGCAGGTTTCGGTGTCGGAGCCTTTTGTATATTTCAGCGTGACATGCACTTCAACCTGAATGCTGTTGCTTGTGCCGTAATACCAACCCGGCAAGTTTGGAACGGTGAAGCGTGGAACAACATCTAATGTAGACGATCCATCCATTCCGCAATACAATACATTCCAGCTACTGTTATATTGACGCACATCTGCGCTGGTCAATAAACGTTTTCCTGTGGTTACTTCTGGTGTTGTTCCTGATACAATAAGTGTGTGCTCTTTATAATCTGCTTCAACCGCGACTTCATCTCCAAACTTGAACGAAACGCTTTCGATCGTAACATATTGATAGAGCATGTCTTCAATGCCATCGAGATATTCTGTATAATAGCTGCCGCCAGAAGCAAATTCGCCTGCTTCTGTTGGAATTGGGCTTGAACCACTGATCGGGTTATTTAACAGATAAGTCGAACTGCTCACACCCCAGGTGGCGATGTTGTCCACCACGATCATTTTGGTTTGGCCGCTGTTGTCATCTGGCAACTGGTCGCGCGCCACCGTGATGTCGTAGGTGTAAGTAGGATCACCGTCCTCTTCTTCCGGCTCATGTTCGGTTTGCGTGACTGTCACAAGGTCATAGATCACGCCAACATCAAAGGTTTCGCCCTCGCGATAGGTGGCGTCGGTGTTTGCAGTGCTGATCACCGGATTTTGCGCGGTTGGAGGCGACAGTGTGAAGAAGAACTCGATCTCAAAGCCCCACGCGTTGGTGATCGTCAGCATATAGGTTTTGCTTCCAAATGCGATAGGGTCTGGGTTGAGGATGAGATTTTGTGCAGCATCTGAAGCTCTCCAAGTGTAATCATCTCCGATGTCTATTGTGTTCGTTGTTCCATCGGTCTCGTTTGTTTCGCTCCAACCATCATTCAACCCGTTGGATTCTTTATAAATATTCAACTTCTGAATATTTGAGGCGGCGTTGTAGCCGTTACCGTCAGCTTGCACGGTCAACTTGTAGGTGAGCGAACTCGCGATGTTGCTGGAATCCCAGTTTCTTCTGACAAACGAAACGATCGAATCTGATGCCGTTGCGATGTTCATTGGAGCGTTTACGCTATTTGTTGTGCTTGGCACAAAGTCATATGGCAGAGTCTCGTTTGAGGCTGCGCCGTCGGTGGTGACACCTGCCTCAGCAACCTGCACGCCGCCGATGCGAACGTCATAGTCTGGGATCAGGCGAACGACGAGGTAGTATTCTTCCTCCGCCCCGCCCTCTGCGCTGTAAGTGAACTTCAGCAGCACATATGAGCCGTCGTTGTCGGCGCCCTCGCCGAACAGATAGAAGTCATAGACCCTCGTGTCGGTTTGCGAAACGGTGATCTGCGTGAAGGTCAGATAGTCGTGCTTTTCTGCGCCAGTTGTTTGATATACGAACTGACTTATTGCCGGAATTCCCTCTCCGGTGCCTATAATGTTTGCAATGTCGGTTGCATCTGGATCAACAACCTCAACATTGATTGTCGCGTCGCCGATGTTGTCGGCTGAAAGCAGCTCGCCGGTTGATGGGTGGCGGATGCCTGCCATGTCGACAAGGGTGTAGTGGTTGAGATAGTTGGTTTGCATTTCAAGCACTGTGTGGTTTGAGCTGGTCCACGCGTTGTCAACGGTGATGTCGAGCTCCTTTTTCGCTTGCAAATATACCGCGCCGGAAGCAGTGCCGCTTTCGCCGATCTTGTATTGCACGCGGAAGGTTGCGATCTCGCCGTTTTCGAATAGTGTCGTCGTGCCGGTTGCAGGGGTCCACGCAGGCTCATCACCTGTTGTAAGCGTGCCCTCTTCCTCGACGATTGTCAGATCAGTGTGAGTGATCAACTGCGTGCCGCCGTTTGAGAGCGTGTAGAAATATTCAACGCGGCTCGCCTGGCGAATGAATGTGAGATAGCTGGTTTCGATAAAGTTGCCATTCGAGTTGAAGGAGCCGATCACGAATTCGTATTCAGATTCCAAAAGGTTGTCGGTTGATGCATAGCTATCGTCAATCAGCCCGATGTCGACAAAGATGTTGTTGCCTGCGCCGATCAAGCTGCCAGTGAGCAGGAAGGATGTGAGCGGATCACCCACAGGGTTTGTTTGGCCGATTTGCCTGATCCAAATCTGCTGCAACTGCCCTGCTGGCGCGCTGGCGTCTATGCCAAG